>NZ_CDRJTB010000013.1:0-102023 GCF_976954365.1 Paenibacillus sp. Marseille-Q9583 | reverse complement strand
AAATATCTTTAGCGCTATTTGAATTCGTAGTAATTCTTCAGAATGTTTTAAGTCCAGATTTAGGATTTCCTTTATTTTCTCGATGCGATAGATAAGTGTGTTTCTGTGTAAAAACATAGCCTTTGAAGTTTCGGTGACATTAAGATTGTTAATAAAGTAATTTTCCAAAGTTAACATATAACTTGTACCATGTAATTGATCATGATCAAACACTTTACCTAGACACTTCCGGAAAAATTCTTCTAAGGCAACGACTTTGATATTGGCTTCCAACAGGTGGTAAACCGAATAATCCTCGAAATGTGAGACCTTGTTTTGAAGGCTTTTTTGTTGCATCAATTTAATCATTTCGTTCGCCTCAGAAAAGCTATTATGCAGCGAGCTGATTGTACTGTATTGCTGACCAATGCCTATTAAGAGAGTTTCCTTCGTTCTTTCAATAAGTACCTCAAGCAGTTCATTTGCATATACCTTGGCATCATTAATCGAAACAGGAGGTCTTTCTTCATTTTGCCCTACTAGAATGATGACTCTATTATTTCTATAAAAGCACTTTATTTCTCCAATCGCTTTATGTGACAAGTCATAAATGATGTCCACACATTTTTTTGCAATGGACTCCATTTTGTACTTTCCGATAATCATATCTTCAAACTTGTCTGCTTCATTCATTTCAATATTTATCACCATACTGTAATACATATAGCTCGGATTTAATCCATGTAAATAACATAAGGTTTGCAGCGCTTCATGGGATGATATTTTCCCCGAAAGTAAATCATCAATGGAGTCCTGCTTAATTCTTATTTCAAGTTCGCTAATTTCCTTTGCTTTGATCAGCTCGAGTGCCATGATGGTGGAGGCTTGCTGCAAAATAATGTAATCAAATTCTGATAGTTCTTGCACTGTCTGCCAAATCACAATATAGCCATAAATATAGTTAGAAGCAGCGACAGGAATCACTCGACATTTTATTTCTGCACCTTCTGAATGATAGGTCCTCTTAATAGACTTTTTCATTTCATTTAGATTGGTAGGAATGGTATCGATGAACGCTTTATTAAAAACTGGCTGTCGATTTGAAAAATCAAGATAATACTCGAGTGGACTGTTGTTCTTCGCATGTTCTGTGTAATGTATTAATCGCCAATCCTTGTCTACGACAATAATAGGGTTACTAGTCGTTTCGGATAACATGGAAGTTATTTTGGCAATACCACCGCCTTCGAGGGTGATTTTGAAGAATAAGTTATGTATATCTAAAGTCTTTCTATTGAGCAGATCATATCTTCCGGAAACCTTCTCATTAATGATCGAGATCATGTTAGAGAGTGTATATTCAAAGGGCAGTTCCAGAAGGGGTAACCCATACTTGTTGGCTTCATCAATCATGTTCTGTGGAAGCTTGTCAAAGTACCGTTTCATTTTCACAACCAATCCTGAACAGTTAAGCTCTGCAAGCTCCTTAATTATTCGGTTTTGTAATTCTGCATTATTTTTAAAGATATAGCCTGTTGATAAGAGTAGTTCGTTAGGTGAAAGCCAGTCAAAGGCATCAGGATTCTCTATAATGTTAACAATGGATATGGATTTATCAATTCCTTGTTCTCCAGCCACGATCTTTATTCCCTCTATAGCCTTGATCTTCATTAAGTCTTTAACGGTTAGCAATTTTTGGCACGCTCCTCAGACACACTTTTAACACATTCGCTTGTATAACATGCACAAATAGGATGCACTCTTTTTGGTTCGCTTAAACGATGACGATCCCTACCAGTATATTATATATTAAGTGCGTAAGGTAGTTACACTAATCGTTGCCTTTGTACGATGTAACCAAATCATATTATTCAATGCATTCATCCGTTTGTTGTAGTGAAAAGGAGGTCAATCACCTTTTTGAAAATATAAGGAATTAAAACAGAGGTGACGCTAGTGAGATTTGCAAAATCCGGTGATGGCGATTTTATTCAACAAATCACTCATCATAAGTTTCATGGTTTTGTTCATAGCACGTTTAATCGCACACTCAATATTCAATGTTTGGATCGTGGAGATCTGTATACTATTGCGTGTAAGGGAATCGATAATGCTCCTAATACACTTATTATTGACTTAGAACACTTTGAAGAAGCAGATATTAGGGTGAATGACATTGTAAGTTCGGATCATTCCGTTTTATCAATTGCTAATAAGATGTCTATCACAATGAATGGTGTTAAGAAATGGAATTGTGAACTGCCTAGATATCCTTCAGAAGCTGATGTCTTAATAATGAATGTATCCACCATGAAGCAATATATCAAACTTCACGGAAATAACAGCAGAATTGAAAGGGCTTTCAAGAGCGGCAATCCTTTTGACGATGAAATGTCTAGAATGCTTCATGAACGGACGCAGTTACTTGTATCGGAATTGCAAAACAAGCGAATTTCTACTGCGATCACACATGCAACTTCGCTCATAGGCCTTGGACCAGGCTTAACGCCAGCCGGTGATGATTTCTTGGTGGGATTGTTTACCGTCATGGGCACCGAAAATCATCGATATTTTCAATACCAATCGTTTTGTGAAGAAGTCGTCTTACATGCGAAAGCTTTAACCAATGATATCAGCTATATGGCATTAGCTAAAGCAGCCGTTGGTCAGGTAAGAGAGTCCATTATTGATTTAATGGAGGCATTATTTAGAGGTAGCGAAGAGGAATTAAACTGTTCTTTACGTAGGGTATTAGCTATAGGCTCCACTTCGGGTACAGATATAGCCCTAGGAATTATTGCGGGTCTGGAAATGAACATGTAAATGGGAGGTACAAATATGACTGTTCAAGTTTTAGTAAAACCAAATACTTATATCGATTCCGTATCTTTGATGTCACTCTCAACTAAAGCGAATCAGATCGAAATCGTAGAACAAGCCATTATTGCAATGGGTACTGAAATGAATAAAGAGGTCATTAGAAATGTGGGCTTGATGACACCTGAAGTAGAAAGTGCCAAAACAAGTGACTTAGTAATTATTGTGAAGGCAGCCTCTGAAGAGCTTTGTGAGGGCGCTTTTGAAAGCATCAATGAATTATTAACGAAAAAGAAAGATACATCTAAAGGAAAAAGTGAGGTTAAATACTCAACAATTTCCTCGGCAGTAAACGGTAATCCAGAAGCTAACTTAGCGATTATTGCCGTAAATGGGAACTACGCTCCTAGAGAAGCAAGAAAAGCGCTTGAAAATAATCTTCACGTCATGCTGTTTAGCGACAATGTAAGTATTGAAGATGAAATTCAATTAAAGACTTTAGCCCAAGAAAAAGGCTTGCTAATGATGGGGCCAGACTGTGGTACTGCGATTATTGGTAATGTCGCTTTGTGCTTTGCAAATGCTGTGAGAAAAGGCAATATCGGGATCGTTGGGGCATCAGGAACAGGTAGCCAAGAGGTAACGGTTCGTATTCATGAATTTGGCGGTGGAATCACACAGTTGATCGGTACGGGCGGCAGAGATCTAAGTGAAGAGGTTGGCGGCATTATGATGCTGGCCGGAATTAAAGCGTTAGAAGAGGACGATGCAACAAAGGTTATTGTTCTCGTCTCTAAACCACCAGCACCAAGTGTAGAAGAGAAAGTACTAGCACAAATTAAACAATGTAAGAAACCAGTCGTGGTTTGGTTTGTGGGTGGGAATGAAGAAAAGGTCACCCAAGCTGGCGGTCACTTTGCAAAAATGTCAAAAGAAGCTGCACTTAAGGCGGTACTTTTAGCTGGAGCAGACGAATCGAAGCTTAACAAACGTGCGTTAAATCTTCCGCTTATTGAAGAAGTACGTGCGAAGTTAAATCCTGAGCAAAAATATATCCGTGGACTATTTAGTGGCGGTACGCTCTGTGATGAAGCGATGCACATTGCTATGGAGAAATTCGATAATGTCTACAGTAACATTCAGAGAGATCCTGAATATCGCTTAAAAGATGTTAGAGTAAGCCAAGATCATACCTTTATTGACTTCGGAGACGACCAATTTACACAAGGCAAACCACATCCTATGATAGATCCATCCACTCGGATTGAAAGATTTATTCAAGAAGCAAAAGATCCTTCTGTCGGTGTTATTGTGATGGACTTTGTTCTAGGCTTCGGAGCGCACGAAGATCCTGTAGGCGCAATGCTTCCAGCGATTATCGAAGCGAAGCAAGCCGCTGAAGATGAAGGAAGACATCTAGAGATTATTGGATACATTCTTGGAACAGAGCTAGATAGTCAAAATATCGAAGGTCAAATTAATAAATTGTTAGCTTCTGGTGCTACACATGCTAGCAGCAGTCAGAACGCAGGTCTACTAGCAAGAGAATTCGTTGTGAAAGGAGAATAGTCATGAGTAAAATCAATGAACTTTTTACGAATAAACTAAATGTTATAAATGTAGGCATTGCGAACTTTAGAGATGATTTATTAAAACAAAACGCGAATGTAACTCACTTGGAGTGGACGCCGCCAGGCAGAGGGAATCCAGAATTAATTGCTGCGCTGGATAAGCTTGAAGACCCAAGTGTTACAGATAAGATTGAAGCTGCTAACAAAGAGGCTGTTGAGCGAATTATTAACTCGCAACCGGTACTGATTGGCTTTGACCAAGCGATCAATGTGGTTCCTGGTATGACGAAAAATACAATTTTACATGCTGGCCCGCCAATCACTTGGGAACGAATGAATGGTCCGATGAAAGGTGCGGTGACAGGGGCTATTGTATTTGAAGGGCTTGCCCCCAATATTGAAGCAGCAGCTGTACTAGCCGAGTCTGGAGAGATTATTTTCTCGCCATGTCATGAACATAACTGTGTTGGTTCCATGGCTGGTGTAACATCGGCTTCCATGTTTATGCATATTGTTGAGAATAAAACTTATGGAAATATTGCCTATACAAATTTAAGTGAACAAATGTCCAAAATCCTTCGTATGGGTGCCAATGACGAGAGTGTTATCCAGCGTTTGATTTGGATGCGAGATGTATTGGGTCCTATTTTAAGAGATGCGATGAAACTTAATCCAAATGGGATTGACTTGCGCCTAATGCTCTCACAAGCCCTTCATATGGGGGACGAGTGTCATAACCGAAATGTAGCTGGAACAACCCTGCTCATTCAAGCACTAACGCCTTATATTATCCAAACCGATTTCACTGTTGAACAGAAAAAAGAAGTGTTTGAATTCGTTAGCAGCAGCGACTATTTCTCGGGTCCGACATGGATGGCGCTTTGTAAATGTGCCCTTGATGCTGCGCATGGTATTGAGAATAGTACCATTGTTACCACAATGGCTCGTAACGGAGTAGAATTCGGTATCCGCGTGAGTGGAATCGCTGGAAACGTGTGGTTTACAGGTCCTGCACAACAAGTAATAGGTCCTATGTTCGCTGGTTACAAACCTGAGGATTCTGGTCTTGATATTGGTGACAGTGCGATTACGGAGACCTATGGAATTGGCGGATTTGCTATGGCAACTGCACCGGCTATTGTTTCGCTTGTGGGGGGTACCGTTGATGATGCAATCAGCTACACCACAAAAATGGCAGAAATCACAACCACTGAAAATCCTAATGTGACGATTCCAATGCTTGACTTTATAGGGATTCCAACAGGTATTGATATTCAAAAAGTCATTCAAACAGGAATTATGCCAATTATTAATACAGCCATTGCACATAAAGATGCGGGGATTGGAATGATTGGTGCAGGTATCGTTAACCCTCCAATTGAAGCATTTGAACAAGCATTACTTGCATTAAGTGAAAAGATTAAATAAGAAGAGGGCTAACTTGCTTAGCCCGCCATTCTTATTTCGAACTAGACGAACATCTTCGTGCTAGGCTGTGAAGGAGTGAACAATTTTGGATAGTCTATCCTTGAATACAAAACTTATTGAGGCGAGTGAACAGGGAGAACTGCCTTCTGTTGAGAAACTATTAGGCGAAGGTGCCATTGTTGATTATAAAGATGCTGCAGGGCGAACAGCGTTAATGGCGGCAACTCAGAACAATCAAATCGCGATTGCTAAAAGATTAATAGAAGCAGGAAGTGACGTGAACACTAGAGATATTACACAACTCTCACCGTTTATTTGCTCAGCAGCAAATGGCTTTTATGAAATCCTGCGTCTCATGATTGCTGGTGGAGCTGATTTGAAGAGTGTGAATCGATTTGGAGGAACAGCGCTGTTACCATCGAGCGAAAAGGGCTATTTAAAAACAGTAGAAGTGTGTATTGATGCTGGGGTTCCAGTGAATCATGTCAACGACTTAGGCTGGTCAGCCCTACTTGAAGCAGTCATATTGGGGAATGGCGGACGACTATATTCTGACATTATTGAAGCGCTTGTTCGTGCAGGAGCAGATGTGCACTTGCCTGATCGAGATGGGCTCTCATCCCTACAACATGCCGAAGAGAACGGTCAACATAAAGTCGTGAAGATTCTAGAACAAGGCTTCCAAGAAAATAATGAATATGTGAAGCAGGCAAAGGCTCTTGCTAACAACGATCAATATGAAGAAGCTATATCTGTCATGGGCAGGGCGCTGGAAGTGGATGCTGACAACCTGGATTTCATCTATTATAAAGGTTATTTCTTGCAGGAATTAAAGAGATACGAAGAGGCACTTCAATGCTATGAAAGCGTTTTATCTATGGATCGTGCAAATTTAGAATTTTATTTCTATACAGCGAATTGTTTAAGACTGTGGAAAAAACCGGAGGAAGCTCTTCAGGAATATGATAAAGCCTGTGAGCTGGCACCTAATGAAACGTTCTATCGCTATCACAAATCTAATTATTTAAGAGAACTTGGGAGACACCAAGAAGCAGTTATCGAGATGGATAAGCTGCTAGCGCTTCAGCCGAATAGATATGACTTCTCCTTCCATAAGGCGAACAGTCTAAGATCGCTTGGTAAGCATATAGAAGCTATTAAGGCTATCGAGAACGCAATTAAGAATGATCCAACAAATCCGTTATATCACTCACACAAAAAGCAATCTCTTGAGTTACTCGGTTAGCGCATAAGAATTGCAACATAGGAGGCATCAGATGAAAGAGACTGTAATCGTTGCTATTGGCGGGAACTCATTGGTCAAGGAAAATGGTCTGGATTCGATTCATGACCAATCTGAAGCAGTAAAAGAAGTTGTCGTCAATATTGTTGATATGGTGCAAGAGGGCTACAATGTCGTCGTTACTCATGGTAACGGACCACAGGTAGGGTTTGGACTAAGAAGATCTGAGATTGCACATGAAATTGCCGGCATGTCTCCAGTTCCACTAGTGAATTGTGGAGCCGATACACAAGGCGGAATCGGTTATTTAATTCAACAAGCTTTAATTAATGAATTTGCAGTTAGAGGAATCCACAAGAATGTGGCTACGGTGATTACACAAGTCGAAGTAAGCTCAGAAGACCCTAACTTCAAGAATCCGACGAAACCAGTAGGATCCTTCTTTTCCAAAGAGCAAGCGGAAGAAATGAAAAAAGAACATCCGGAATGGAGTTTTGTAGAAGACTCTGGCAGAGGATACCGTAGAGTAGTTCCATCCCCAAGACCTATAGATATTGTGGAGAAAGACGCGATTAAGTCATTAATCGACGGGGGCTTTGTCGTTGTCGCTGCAGGCGGTGGAGGGATCGCAGTCGTGAAGTCTGATGATAACACGTACAAAGGTGTCGATGCAGTCATCGATAAGGATTTTGCAACGAGTCTTTTAGCAGAGCAAATTCATGCGGAGACCTTAATTATTACAACGGGAGTGTCTAGAGTATGCATCAACTATGGTAAGCCGAATCAAAAAGAGCTTTCCAAAATGACGGTTGATGAGACTAAACAATATGTGCTAGAAAATCACTTCCCAGCAGGAAGTATGCTGCCTAAAATCGAGGCGAGTTTAAGCTTCTTAGAGAACAGCGGAACGCGGGTTATTATTACGAATCCGGAAAGCTTGAAAGATGCGATCAATGAACAGGCAGGCACTCATATCGTGAAGTAACTTAAGCGAGGGGAAGTGTAGATATGGATCAAGCAAAATTGGAACAAAATTATGATAGGTACAAATCATACGGTTACGGTGAGGAATTACTGCCCAAGAAGCCTGAGCAAAGAGACTGGGGAATGTCCAACTATATAACCCTTTGGATGGGTGCTGTTCATAATATTATGTCGTATATGACAGTTGCAGGCTTCTTCGTCTTAGGATTGGATACAACACAGGTGCTCTTTGCCGTTATGCTTTCAGCCATTATTGTCTCTGCATTTTATGCTTTAAATGGGTATTCTGCCTCCAAATATGGGCTGCCATTCGCAATGTTGCTGCGTGATTCCTTTGGAGTAAAAGGAGCCATAATCCCTGCATTAATACGGGGGCTTGTCGCCGGGTTAGTCTTCTTTGGAACCACAACCGTTGTAGGTGCAGAATCATTAAATGTTATATTTGCTAGATTTATTCCGGATTATATGAGTTTAGGCGGCGGGTTTACACTATTCGGGTTAGCATTCCCGACCATGATCTCCTACGCAATTCTTTGGACAGCAACTGTGCTGTTGTTCTTAGGGGGAATGAAGACACTGGGTAAGTTCGGTAACTGGTCATCCCCAGTAGTGTATGTATTTATTATTGGTGCTGCGGTGTGGGCGATCAAGATTGCTGGAGGGTTTGGTCCGATTTTAGAGTATGTACCGGCGAACCCAACTTCAAGTCCACTAGTCTTTATTGCTTGCGTGAGTGCATTGGTATCTAACTGGGCGGGTCCTGTTGTAAATATGTCTGACTTCACCCATCGTGCGAAATCGCCAAAAGCGGCTATGATTGGATTGCCAGTAGGGTTTATCTTGTCTTATATTCTTTTTGCCATCACTTGTGTGGCTTTAATTGCAGGTACTGAAATTGCGTTTGGTGAACCGATCTTCAATATCGTTCATGCCATTGATAAAATTGAAAACACTTTCGCGGTTGTTGTATTGATTCTAGCGCTAAACGTAGGAGCAATTGCCTTCGTAGTGTTTGCAAACCTATTGCCAGCTGGCTTGCAAATGTCATCTCTTTTCCCAAAAAAATTCACTGTAAAGACCGCAGGTGTCTTAACAGCCGTTGTTGGAACTTTGATTTTGCCATGGAAGCTTGTAGAAAGTACAACGACCTTATTCTACTTCTATAGCTTTATTGGGTCCATCTTTGGTCCAATTGCGGGTATTATGCTTTCAAGCTTCTTTATTCATCGGAAAAGAGTATTAAATCTTGACCATATTTATGTCCCAGCAGGTAGCAATGGTGAATATAAGAATGGTTACAATCCTGTTGCGATGGCTGTTTTAGCAGTCAGCTTCATTCTTCCTATGTCAGGTGCATTTCTTAAGGGTATCCCCTTCCTAGTTAGGATGAATGATTTTGCTTTCTTTAGTGGCTTAATTGTTTCGTTTGTTCTATACACCATCTTTAGCAAAACACTAAAATCATCCCAATTAAACTAGAGGAGGAATTTGAAATGGATTACATGAAATTGGCTGTAGACGCAACGATCGAGGGTATGAACAAGAAATTTGGAGGCCCGTTTGGTGCAACGATTGTCCGAGGGGATGAGGTGATTGCAGCGGTTAGCAATACAATGATGAGAGACACGGATCCTTCCGCACATGCGGAAATGGTAGCTATCCGAGAAGCTTGCAAAAAGCTAGACACGATGGACTTATCGGATTGTGTAATTTATGCCACCTGTGAACCGTGTCCGATGTGTATGGGTGCTATTATTTGGTCAGGTGTTAAAGAAGTTCATTATTGCAGCACAAGAGATGATGCGAAAGAGCACGGCTTCTCTGACATTCACCTTCGCGAATATTTTGTGGGTCATGATGAGAGTGTTGTTAATATGATTAAAGTGGAAGCAAGAGAAGATTGCGATCATTTATGGACGCATTTCCACGAATTAAACAAGAAATAATTCATGTGGTCTCCTATATTTTCCGGCACTATTTTAGTGCCGGATTTTCCTGTTCTTCTACAGACTTACTCAGCAGCAAGATGAAGCTGGAGAAAATCAACCACCTGATGAAGAGCTTTTTGCACAACTGGATTATCGAAATCTTTTTCAAATACATGCTCTCCGTTTGGAATAGTAATAAGCTTTGCCGGTACTCCTTCTTTCACGAGCGCAGCTCTCATGAATACCGATTGTTCATACGGCACATCTACATCGTTCGTTCCGTGCAGTAACAATGTAGGGGGAAATTCCTTAGTTACATGATGAATAGGACAGAATTTGAGGAGTTCTTCCTTATGCAGAGAAGGATTCAAGCCCGTCACTTCTTCGATCCAACGACCGGATTGTCTTGCATATAAATAGAGGAGAAAACGCTCGTCTACGCTTGCGCTCGTAATGATTTGATCGGACACTGTACCTTTTGCAATCTCCATGGAGACGATATCCTTTTCACAATAGAATTTACTTGGTTCGAGTGCCCACGGAGCGCTAATATCGCCATATCCATAGAAGGAGACAATCGCACGCGGCTTATGGGTAAACATTCCTGTGCACAGCGCAAGGAAACCACCTGCGGAGCTTCCCACCACAGCAATCCTTGAGGGATCAATGGAGAATTGTTTTGGTCCTTCATTCACTAACCAAAGAAGGCTATCCTGGACATCTTCAAGGATGTCAGATAGGGTTGACCTAGGGGCTAATCTATAGTCAATCGAAAATAGCGCAAAGCCATTATTAGTGTAAAGTTGTATCATTTCCTCGGATAGATCTTCTCGATCACCCCAAAGTAGGCCGCCTCCGTGAATGTACACAATAGCAGGGGCTTGGGGACGGTTTGTTTCATAAAAATCAGCTTTAATTGTAAATGAGTCATTTTCTTTAAAAATAATGGTCTTCTTCATCACTATCCATTACACCTCATCAAGTAAGTAATTTTTAAAGACTAGCACTACCTCTATTGTATATCATTCACGAATTTTGATGAAACCATAATCATGAATACCCAGGATTGGAGATACTGGCATGGATAGAAAGAGAAGATATCAGGCTTTATTTGATAATATTAATCAATATAACTCAGGTGAGAAGGGCATCACTAGAATTGCCTATACAAATGAAGAGCAGACATGTACGAGTGCTTTCATGCGGATGTGTAAGGCTGAAAATTTAGATATCCGGATGGATCACTGCGGAAATGTGATTGCTAGAAGAAATGGGAAGATAGAAGGGCTCCCACCCGTTGTAATGGGCTCTCACTTGGATACGGTATATCAAGGTGGGAAGTACGATGGTGTAGTGGGTGTAACGGCTGCTTTGGAAGTGATCAAACGTCTAAACGAAAAAGGGATTGAAACGGATCATCCGATCGAAATTATCTCATTTGCCTGTGAAGAATCCTCGCGTTTTGGTATTTCAACAGTAGGCAGCAAAATAATGTCAGGGTTATTTCAGAAGGAGAAATATAGATCTTTGAAGGACAAAGACGGTATTACAATGGAAAAGGCATTTTCGCTATGTGCACTGGATTATAACAGTATTGATCAGGCGAGTAGAGAGAACGAAGAATTAAAAGCGTTTTTTGAATTACATATTGAGCAAGGTCCTGTCTTAATAAACAATAATAAAAGAATTGGAATTGTGACTGGAATTGCTGCGCCCGTGAGGCTTCATATTCAAATATCAGGGAAGGCATCCCACTCTGGAACGACACCTATGAACATGAGAAAAGATGCTTTTCTGGGTGCCTCAGAAATAGCACTTGAGCTTGAAAAAGCAGCTAAACTCGAACAAGAATATGGAACGGTTGCGACCCTTGGGGTGATAGACATCTTAAATGGTGCTATGAACGTGGTTCCGGGAGAAGTGGAAATTAAAATTGATATCAGATCTACTTCAGTGGCATCCAGACAACGTGTGTTAAACCATTTATATCAAACGATATCCTCAGTACAAGAAAGCAGACAACTTGAAATTGCGAGTACGGAGATCATTTCGGAGGAACCTGTCCTATTATCAGATGAGATCAGTCATGTTCTAGAATCCATTTGTGAAGAGAAGGGTATATCCAATCAACGGATGATTAGTGGGGCAGGGCATGATGCTATGAACATGAACAAACTCTGTCCAGTAGGGCTTATCTTTGTTCCTTCTGTAGATGGACTTAGTCATCATCCCAATGAATATACGGATTTAGATGATATCATTTTGGGGATTGATATTTTAGAAGAAGCTGTTCTTCGTTATGCGTTTGTAAGACAAACATAGATTTTTTCACAGTCATGTTCATTATGTTTCTTCACATACTGAACATGGCTGTTCTGCATATCTACTATAGTGTTTTGTTGACAACAACAAAGGAGTATGTTAAATTTATCTTAAGTTAAAGATAATTAATGTAAAGATAATTATTTGAAATAGTATTCTATGAAAAATAGGATGAAATGGTGAAAAGAGATTTTTTTTGAATGATATCTTAACGTTAAGATAATTCAATTAATCTTTCTTGATCTAGGGAATTATATTACAAAATCAAACTAACTTTAGGAGTGTATAATCATGAGAAATTTAAAAGGGATTCACCACGTAACAGCCATCACAAGCAGCGCAGAGAAAAACTACGAGTTCTTCACTTACGTATTGGGAATGCGTCTAGTGAAGAAAACCGTCAACCAAGACGATATTCAAACGTATCACTTGTTTTTTGCAGATGATAAGGGCAGTGCCGGAACGGATATGACGTTCTTTGACTTTCCTAACATATCTAAAGGCGTACACGGAACCAATGAGATCGCCAAGACATCCTTCCGAGTACCAACAGATGCTGCATTAGACTACTGGGTAAAGCGTTTTGATCGCCTGGATGTGAAGCATTCTGGAATTAAAGAGCAATTCGGCAAAAAGACATTATCCTTCGTAGATTTTGATGATCAGCAATATCAGCTTATCTCCGATCAATTTAATGAAGGGGTCGCATCAGGTACACCATGGCAAAAAGGACCGATCCCTTTAGAGTTTGCGATCACTGGTTTGGGACCAATCTTTGTACGTATAGCTGACTTCAGCTATTTTAAAGAAATGTTGGAAAGAGTCATGCTGTTTAAAGAAATCGGACAGGAAGAGG
Organism: Paenibacillus sp. Marseille-Q9583; assembly: GCF_976954365.1. NCBI lineage: Bacteria > Bacillati > Bacillota > Bacilli > Caryophanales > Paenibacillaceae > Paenibacillus > Paenibacillus sp. Marseille-Q9583. Next base: position 88,895 of record NZ_CDRJTB010000013.1, on the reverse strand, counting down.
CTTATCATTTATTTGAAGTCGGCGAAGGCGGAAACGGTGCTCAAATTATTGTAGAGCATAATGAGGATTTACCGAATTCACGTCAAGGTTTTGGTACGGTTCACCATGCTGCTTTCCGAGTAGAAGACCGTGCGATGCTGGATGAGTGGACTAAGCATTTTGAAGACTTTGGGTTCCGTACCTCAGGCTATGTGGATCGTCATTTCTTCGAGTCACTGTATACACGTGTTGCTCCACAAATCCTGTTTGAGCTTGCGACAGATGGACCTGGATTTATGGGAGATGAGGAATACGAAACGGTTGGAGAAAAGCTTTCATTGCCACCATTCTTGGAACCTAAACGTGAGCAAATTGAGAAGTTAGTACGCCCTATTGATACCGTTAGAAGCACGATCGATTTCGTGAAAGAGTAAGGAAGGAGCTGGGGAGATTGATATCGATTGATCCAAAGCATAATAGTGAGCGGGAAAATTATAAGTTATTAATTGGTACTGTTATTCCTAGGCCCATTGCTTTTGTCACTACACAATCAGAAGATGGCATTTTGAATGGTGCGCCGTTTAGCTATTTTAATATCGTCTCGTCTAATCCTCCAATGGTTTCACTGTCTATTCAAAGACCAGCGGGGCGATTAAAAGATACAGCCCGTAATATCTATAACAATCATCAGTTTGTTGTGCATATTGTAGATGATGAGAATGTTGGGAAAATCAATCAAACCGCTGCTTCATTGCCAAGAGCAGAAAGTGAAATTGAACTTGCCAATCTTACACCGGTCCAAAGTAAAAATATAGCTGTACCTGGTGTATTGGAAGCAAAGGTTCGAATGGAATGTAAGCTTGTACAAGCGATACCTCTAGGGGAAGAAGAACCTGGAAGTGATCTATTCATTGGCGAAATTGTTCAGTTTCATATCGATGAATCGATTTATCAGGAGGGGCGGATTGACCCTAGAGCCTTAAATGCAGTAAGTCGTTTAGCGGGAGCTAATTACGCTACGATTGGTGAGATTTTTGAAATTGAAAGACCCAAATAATAAACTAAGACCTGTTCGTAAGCGATGAAGCCTACCGAGCAGGTCTTTTTGTGGGCTAATTATAGTTCATCAGCTATGCCAAGCAAAACGTAAGGTTTTCTCTCGAAGTTTATCTGGACTGATCGTTCCATATATGTTATATTGCCATTACAGGAGGTGTTACTCATGGCAAGGACAAGAGAGTTTAACGAGGATCAAGCACTACATCAAGCGATGCTGTTGTTTTGGAAAAAGGGTTATGAGGCAACAAGCATACCGGACTTGCTGCAGGTTATGGGCATTAGCCGATCTAGTCTTTACGATACTTTTTCGGACAAGCAAACGTTGTACATTGCCGCACTGGAACATTACAAAAAGGTTAGCTTCAATAGACAGGCCATTCTTGAACAGGCGTCAAGCGTTAGAGCAGGGATTCAACAATTTTTTGAGCAACATATTACTTCAGCGTACGATACGAGCCTACCCGGCGGGTGTTTTGTAACGAATGCAGCTACAACACTAGAGTCGCGGGATGAAAAAATAAATGAATTGATAAAGACTAGTTTTTTGAATTTAGAACAGGCCTTTTGTGAGCTTTTGGAAAAAGGCCGACAATCAGGCGAAATTGATAAAACCACTGATGTCAAAGCGTGGTCTTATTTATTGCTGAATTTACATCAAAGCATAAATATTATGGCAAAAGCAGATCAAGATCAACAACGTGCCAAAGAGATGATAAAATTTGTAATTGCAGGAATATAAATTTTTTTTGGTTATTCTGGAACGATCGTTCCGTTATTGTGAATCATCCTTAATACGGAGATGAGACTTATGAAAATATCGTTTATCGGGCTTGGGAAAATGGGTTTTCCAATGGCCCAAAATTTGTTGAAAGCTGGTAATGAATTAATCGTTTTTAATCGTACTCGTGAAAAAGCGCAACCCCTAATAGATCAGGGAGCGCATTATGCCGAGACACCATTGGAGGCAGCACAAAAGAGCGATATGGTCATAACCATGCTTTCTGACGATGCCGCTTTGGAGGAGATTGTTGAGGGTCCGAATGGAATTTTGAATGGATTACCGGAAAAAGGAATTCACATATCTGCCAGTACGATCAGTGTAGATCTGGCTCGGAAATTATCCGCGTCGCATGCGGAGAGAAATCAATACTTTGTGTCTGCCACAGTGCTGGGGCGTCCGGATGCCGCTAAAGCCGCTAAATTGCGCATCATTTTGGCAGGTCCGGAGCAAGCCAGACAACAGTTAATTCCTATTTTAGAAGCATTGGGTCAAGAAATATTTGAGATTGGTGATTATAGCGAAGAAGGAAATGTTGTGAAAATAGGCGTAAACTTTTTAATTGCTTCTATGCTGGAAGCTTTATCAGAAACGCAGCTGATGGTAGAAAAGTATGGCATAGAGCCAGCCCGATTTATGGATGTGGTGAATGCTCTTTTTCAATCTCCCTTATATCAGAACTATGGGGCGATAATGACGGAACAGCGGTTTGAACCAGCTGGTTTTAAAATGAAGCTAGGGCTGAAAGATGTTGCACTGGCTATAGAGGCAGCACAGTCCGTCCAAGCTCCTCTACCTTTGGGCCAACTTATCCATCATCATTTATCTGAAGGAATAGCTCGTGGTTATGGTGAGATGGATTGGACAGCTTTAATCCGTTGTCTAGAGCATTCTTCTTAAAAAAATTAAAAGAGGTGTGATAAATCATGGAAATAGGTGTTACTTCGTTCGTAGAAACAAAGCCTGATATTGAGACTGGAATTGTGATGAGTCATGCCCAGCGATTACGAGAAGTAGTCGAAGAAATCGTCCTTGCGGATCAGGTGGGACTTGATGTTTTTGGTATCGGTGAGCATCATCGTGAAGATTATGCAGCTTCTTCACCAGCAATCGTGTTGTCCGCTGCTGCGTCCTTAACTAAACGGATTCGCTTGACTAGTGCTGTGACGGTCCTTTCATCTGCTGATCCTGTACGTGTGTTTCAGGATTTCGCTATGCTTGATGGCATCTCCAATGGACGAGCCGAGATTATAGCGGGCCGGGGTTCATTCGTTGAATCCTTTCCGTTGTTTGGTTATGGCTTACATGACTATGATGAATTATTTAATGAAAATATCGAGCTGCTTATGAAAATACGGGAATCCGAGAAAGTAACATGGAAGGGAGGCCATCGGCCGGCAATTCATAATTTGGGCGTGTACCCGCGGCCCGTCCAAAACTCTTTACCTATATGGATTGGCAGCGGAGGTACGCAAAGCTCAGCCGTTCGTGCAGGACTTTTGGGTCTGCCATTGATGTTGGCGATCATTGGCGGGAATCCAATGAATTTTGCTCCGCTTGTAGAGCTGTACAAGAAGGCGGCGGCCCGTGCTGGACATGATGTATCGCAGCTTCAGGTGGGATCTCATTCGATTGGATTCGTCGCAGAAGATACGGAACGGGCAGCAGATCTCTTTTTTCCATCTACCCAGTACGGCATGAACAAGCTCGGGAAAGAACGAGGATGGTCGTATTACGACCGCTCCAGCTATGATGCGGCCCGAAGCTTTGAAGGTGCATTGTACGTTGGAGATCCGGAAACAGTTGCTCAGAAGATCATTCATCTACGGAAGCATTTAGGTATCACACGCTTTATGATGTATGTTCCACTAAGCACGATGCCGCATGAACTTGTGTTGCGGGCTATAGAACTGCTCGGAACGGAGGTTGCTCCACGAGTCCGAGAGGAAATTGCCAAGTGGGAGGCTGAGAAGGAATAAGGATTATACAAGCAATCATTATTGTATTGGAGGGATTTTCTTGAGTATCGATAAACGTATACTACCAGAATTAAGAGAGGCATATTCACAATTTCCAGGGTTTCAATTGGAAGAGAATTTAGAGTGGAGCAGAAGTTTAGTGTCGGCTCCGTCAGTGAAGAGGTCAGAGCATGTAAACACAACCAGTCGAAAAATCCCGGGTGTTGCAGGGGAGATGCTGGTAAAAATTTATGAACCTGCTGGGCGAAATGCTGACAAGCTTCCAGCTATGTTGTGGATTCACGGTGGCGGATACGTGTTAGGACATCCTGATATGGACGACAAGTTGTGTGAACGCTTTGTTCAGACGGCTAGATGTGTTGTCGTGTCGGTTGATTATAGGCTGGCACCTGAGCACCCCTATCCAGCTGCAATCGAAGATTGTTATGCTGGCTTAGTATGGATGGCAGAGGAGTCGGAAGCGCTTGGCATTGATGAGAATCGGATTGCGATTGCTGGTGCAAGCGGTGGCGGCGGGCTGACAGCAGCACTTGCGCTGATGGCACGAGATAAAGGTGGACCCTCCATTATCTTTCAGATGCCGTTGTACCCGATGCTCGACAACCGTAACATTACGCCATCAAGCCATGAGATTACGGAAGAAGGTGCAATCTGGAACCGGACGGACAACTTAACGGCTTGGAACATGTACCTGGGCGAGGAGAACGATGCCGGCAGGATAACTTCCTATGCGGTACCAACGAGAGCGGAGAATTTAGCTGGACTGCCACCAACCTATACATGTGTAGGTCAGCTTGATCTATTCCGAGATGAGACGATCGAATATGTAACACGACTTGCGCATGCAGGTGTAGATATCGAATTTCACTTGTATCCCGGATGTTTTCATCTTTTCGAAATATTCGTTCCAGAAGCGGAAGTGAGTCAGCGCGCCGTTCAGAGCTATATGGATGCTATGGCCCGGGCACTTCACCCCAAACACTCGTCCTCCCCAAGCGAGAGCTGTTAATAAATCACATACCATATGATCATTGCTCCTTGTTGTAGATTGATATCCTCGTCGATTATGCGAGAAAAGAATCAATACAAGGTGATCATTTCATCATACAAAAAATACACCCCTTAGAATCGACCGGACAAACCATAGGTTTATCCATGTCTATTCTTAGAGGTGTATTTCATAATATTAAAGCGGGTGATCTTAACGAAGCGTCTTGAGCGCACCGCTCCAAGCCAATACTTGATCAAGCATGCCATTTACATTGGTCAGGTGAAGATCCGCTGGTTTGAACACAGAACCGTTCTCGAAATCAGTGAACAGGGACAGGGCTGGATGTACACGAACATCTGCTACAGACAGTTCTCCCAAAATTCCACGTAAATGCTCAGCTGCACGAGCGCCGCCTACGGAACCATAACTTACGATACCTGCTGCTTTGTTGTTCCAAGCTTCACGCGCGTAATCGAGTGCATTTTTCAGTGATGCGGAAATACTATGGTTGTATTCTTGAACGATAAATACGAAACCATCTAACGTAGCAAGCTTTGTATTCCAAGCAGTTGCTTGTTCAGTGGCATCAACTTCTCCCATTAGTGGAAGTTTGAAGTCCGCGATATCTACGATCTCATAATTAGCATCTCCGCGTGCATCTGCGACCTTTTTAACCCATTCCCCTACCTGTGGGCTTAAACGACCTTGACGAGTACTTCCCAGAATGATTCCGATGTTTAATTTAGACATTGTTTGTTCCTCCTCGATTTTTGTTCTACCAAATAGTTTGTCTAGAAATCCCATGAATTACACAACCTTTAAATAAATAATATTAAGCGTGTTACGCTCTAGTTGTCTTTAAGTTAAGTATCTTTAACATGAGATAATAATACCGTGTTTAGTTTACTTTGTCAAGCAACTTAATAATAGTTAGTTTATAATTTTGTCTCACCTTTACAAATTTAGTTGTCTAGAATATAATTGTTTAAGCAACTATTTAAAAAGAAGATGAAATGAGAAGAGGTCTGAGCATGACGACAAAGCATAACCAATCCGAACTTACGTTAGGATTTATGATGGGAACGACCTATCGTAAATTAAGCGCGTTATTCCAAAATGGGCTAAAGGAATATGATATAACACCTGAGCAATGGTCAGTGCTTTTTCAAGTCGACAGAACGGAAGGGCTGATTCAGAAGGATATCGCGAAGCGTTCGGGTAAGGATAAACCAACTACGACGCGAATTCTGGATCATTTGGAGGGAAAAGGACTGGTCTATAAAAGAACCGGGGAGAATGATCGTCGTTCTTTTAAGGTTTATATTACGGAAAAAGGAAGAGCTCTGATTAAGGAGACTTTTCCTATTGAGGATCAAGTCACAGATGAGATTATGAACTGTATTTCCAGCGATGAATATGAGCTGCTCATGGGGTTGCTGCTAAGAATAAATAATCATATTGATCAAATAAATGATGGAGAGTAGGAACGTAAGTTATGCCAGAACAACAAGAACTACGTACGAAACTATGGACCAAGTCTTTTATTGCTTTAACGTTTAGTGCTTTATTTTTATTTATGAATTTACAGATGCTGCTATCTTCATTTCCGTCTTATGTTAAAAGTGAATTTCAAGCCGGAGATATTATGGTCAGCTTGGTTACAAGTGTATTTGCGCTAACTGCGATTGCTTCACGTTTTATGACTGCTTTTCTAATGCGGAGGGTTAGCCGCAATGTACTACTATATATTGGTTTAGCCATCGCGGCCGCCATAACCGGTCTTTATGTGGTAGCAGACTCCATCGGGTCACTATTGTTGATGCGGGTAGGCTATGGGATTGGGTTCGGGATTGCCAGCACGATTATTCCCACGATTGTTTCACAGATTATTCCTAGCAAAAGAATGGGCGAAGGGATCGGCTATTTTGGCTTATCAACCAGTCTTGCAATGTCCATTGGTCCTATGATTGGCTTGAACGTAATGAAGCAATCGGGGTTTGGAACACTGGCGATGATCGGAACATTCACCTTGCTTCTTGCCTTTCCAGTCCTATTGTTCTCACGTTCGCTTCCAGCTGTACCGAAAAAACAGCCTATTGAGCGATCCATTGCACCATCCAAAGCACTCAAGGTTCCTTTTAATACAAAGTTAGTATTGCCTGCAATACTGAATGTCTTACTCGCGATCACATACGGGGGATTACTTAGCTTTATCGCTTTGTTCGGCGAAGCGGTACATTTAGAGCAAGTGGGTTTGTTCTTTTTATTTAACGCGATTACAATCATTATTATTAGACCTATCTCCGGCAGATTATTTGATAAAAGAGGTCCGGCTGCTGTTCTGATTCCCGCTGCGGTTTGTGTTGTCGCGAGCTTAACGGTGCTCTCGTATACGACATCCATGCCAATGCTCATTATATCCGCATTGCTCTATGGACTCGGCTTTGGAGCTATTCAGCCAACTATACAGGCATGGATGCTTCGGACATCTACACCTGCACAGTATGGCATGGCGAACAGTATGTTTTATAACTCAACAGATTTAGGGGTAGCCAGTGGGGCCATTATTCTTGGGGCAATCTCGGCGGCATCCGATTATGGGATGATGTATCGTTATTCTGCTGGGTTCATGGTGCTGTTTCTAATGATTTATATTGGGATTCAGATTACTAAGGCCAGAAGTAACCCTTCAGCTTTAAGTCAATAAGGGATGATTTCAGATTAAGCTAATCTTTAGGTACTATTCATATCGTTTTAAGCTAAGGGGGTTATAGTAATCACATAACCCCCTTAAATATAGACCTTGACCCTGCCGGACGATGGCAGGGTCCTTTTTTTGTTGATGAAGAGGGTAGAGATCGGTAGATTAAGCCAATCTTTATCTACTATTCATATTCTTTTAAGCTAAGAGGGTTATAGTAATCACATAACCCCCTTATAATATAGACCTTGACCCTGCCGAACGTTGGCGGGGTCCTTTTTTTGTGTGAAGAGAGGAAGTACATTATGTCGATGCACTTTTCTGTCGTTATGGATTATGCTTAGAAGAAAGTAATCGATGGGGAGCAGGTTTACGAATGAATATGACATGGAATTTGGATCGTTTATACCCTTCGTTTGAATCGGAGAAGTTAAGAGGGGATCGCGAGCTACTGAGTCAACTTATTATAGATTTAAAAGCCTGGGCTGAGGGCAATCTAAAGCTTGAGGGTGTTTCCGTCGCAGCGATCGAGGACTTTCTAAGACTCTACAACCATTATAAAAGCGTATATGTATGTTTATTAGCCTATGCAGAGTTAACGCTTAGCGCAGACAGCAGTTCTGAGGAAGCCATGAATCTTGCTGATGATATTGAACATTTGAGCTCAGAGATTGCTGGGGTACTTGCTGGTTTTAAACGATGGATTAGCACTTGTGAACATATAGATGAGCTTATCGTTAGCTCAACTTATCTTCTGAAACATCAATTTTATTTACAGGAGCTTCTTCTGCAATCCCGTTATGTGTTAAATGAGGAAGTGGAAGTTGCGATTGCCAGAATGCAGAGCACGGGTTCCAAAGCGTGGGGAAGGCTCTACATGGAGAGCGTATCGAGTACACTTACAGATGTGGTAGTACAAGGGGAAACTAAGAAAGTAACGCTTGCGGAACTAAGGAGTATGGTCTATGAGAATAACGCTACATTAAGAAAAGCGGCTTATGAAGCCGAGGCTGAAGCTTGCAGTCGTATTGCTGGGGTTTGTGCAGCTTGCATGAATGGAATAAGTGGTGAGGCGCTAACGATTTATGGCATGCGTGGATATCAATCTTCTCTGGAAAAGGTGTTAGTGGCATCGCGAATGGACAGTGAAACTTTATCGGCAATGCTCGCCGCTCTTCAGGAGAGTTTGCCAGCTTTTCATACCTATTATCAAAAGAAAGCCGAACTGCTGGGACATTCCACAAAGCTGCCTTTTTACGATATTTTTGCACCGATTGGCGAAGAAAGTGTAAAAATCTCTTACGAAGATGCTCAAAAAACAATTGTCTCTAGCTTCGGAAGCTTTAGCGGGGAATTGGCCAATTTAGCTCAAAAGGCCTTTGATCAGCAATGGATTGATGCAGAACCTAGAGCGGGTAAGGGTGGATATGGGCTCTGCATCGATATTTTTCCGATAGGCGAGAGCAGAATCATGACACAGTTCACTGGAAATGCTATAGATATTAGTATTCTTGCCCATGAGCTCGGCCATGCCTATCATAGCTCCTGTCTGGGAGAAGAAACGATGCTGAACACAGATTATCCGATACCGATTGCCGAAACGGCTTCGATCTTTTGCGAGACGATCGTAAATCAGGCACTACTTACTAGTTCGACCAAGAAGGAAGCACAGCTTCTATTGGAGAGAAGTATTTCCGATGCTGGGTATTATCTTGTAGACTTCTTTGCCCGTTATTTATTTGAGCTTAAATTATATGAGAGAAGAGCCTCAGGTCCGCTTCCTGTTCAAGAGCTGAACGAACTGATGATTGCTTGTATGGTTGAAGCTTACGGTGAGAGCATTGATCCTGATACGATCCATCCTTACATGTGGATGAACAAGGCTGGATATTTTATGGCTGGTTATGAATTTATGAACTTCCCGTATTCTTTCGGACTGTTATTCGCTAAAGGACTCTACGCAGAATATTTAAAAAAGGGCGAGGAGTTCGTCGCCCGGTATCGTCAGTTCCTTAGTGCTACCAGCAAGCATAATATTGCAGATGTAGCAAAGTTTATGGATATTGATGTACATTCCATTGATTTTTGGAGAGTTGCTTTAAAGCTGATTGAAACTGATATTGAGGCATTCATCAGCACAACCTAAACAACTCTCCAGTTGTGATCACAGGTAGCTTCAATTTGGCCGCGTTTTTCAATGTAATTCGTGACAATTTCAGACATGTCGATCAGTACTTCTTTGACAATCGGCTTGCCCTTATACATCTCATAATCTCCACCGCCGCTTGCTCTATAGTTGTTCATAACAACATCATATTCCTTAGAGGCCTCTACAGGCTGCCCACGATGCAGCAGATGGAGGACTCTTTTGCCTACAGGTTTATTGATATGAAGCTCGTAGTGGATGCCTTCCCACATATCATAATTGTAATGTTGCGATTTAGGTTCTACATAAGCAGGGTTAACAATTACATTTCCCTCTAGATCCTTTTGAAAATAGTTGGCGGTTTGTTCCAGTGCCTCTTTTATATCTTGTCCGGTCAGTCTTAGCACAGTTAGCGTGTTAGGATAAATGAAGTTGGAAAGAATATCTCTCCGGGTAATGGTGTTACTGAAGCCCTTGCAATCGTTGCTGAGTAAAGCGGCTGTCGAGATCCGAACTCCTGTAGCCTCCATTTGAACCTTATTCATGAATTCGATAAAGGGATGGTCAGACATGCGGCATTCATCCGCACTAGAAATGGATAGGTCACCGATCACTGTACCTATTTTCTCATCCAACCATGTTTCTGTTTCTGATTCAAGCGTGCTGCTCAGACCTACAATTGTATCATCTACAGATGTTTTGTCATCCAGAGTAAGGAGCTCGGCATGTTTACTCTTAATTTTCCAATACTCGTTTTCTTTTTGAAAGACTACTGAAATTTTACCGAGGGAATGTCCATTACAATCAGGCTGTATGATCGTTACACCATTTAATTCACTAGCGATGGAGCGATGCTGATGTCCGGTAATTAATACGTCTAAACCTTCAACCTCTATACACATAGCGTAAGCTTGATTCTCTCCAGTTAACCTCTCTACAGGTTCTCCGTTAAGTAAATCGCGCTCGAATCCACCATGATAAGCTACAACAAGCAAATCGGGCTGCTCTTCTTCTCGTATAGAGGCACACCAAAGCTTTACAGTCTCTAAAGCATCCTTGAATTGAAGTCCTTCAATATGGACAGGATTCTCCCAGTGGGGAATGTAATGTGTGGTAACCCCGAGAATAGCTACTTTGATCTTTTTGTCTATCCATTTGATGATATAAGGTTTACCGAATGCCGGTTTACTTGTCGTTTGATCTATAATTCCAGCCGATAACCAAGGGAATTTGGAATCTTGAATGGCTTTATTAAGCAGTGGCTTACCAAAATTAAATTCATGGTTACCAATAATTGCAGCGTCATATTTCAATTCATTCAATGCAGCTATGCCTGGATTTAGTTCGTCACTGTACTGTGTGGCTGCATAATAAGCTAGCGGTGTACCTTGAATAAGATCACCGTTATCGAGAAGTATTAGCTCCGGACAATGGGCTCTTTCTTGTTTAATCAGGCTGGCAAGGGTTGCTAAGCCTTTTTGTTGTTTCTCACCCGTACGATAATCAATGGGACTTAAATGCCCATGGAGATCACTTGTTATGAGGATTTCACAAGTTAAGTTATTGTCTTTATTCATGGGTAGCCTCCTACGGATAATAAGTTCAGACCCCATTCTATCAGAAAATTTGGAAACTTTAAGAGATTGGGATAAATTTTACATTTATTTGATAGATAGATGCCTTAGATTTAATACAAAAACTTTATAGTCTAGAAGTACTAAAAAAAGAAAACAGTGGAGGTCTTTCGTTTGAGAAAAATAAGTAAATTCGTACTGCCGCTAATGATGTCTATTACATTGCTTAGTGGTTGTGGTGCTAATAACACTGCTAATACCGCAAACCAAGGATCAACAGATGCAACAAATGCACCGAAGGAAACGGCAGCTCCTGTAGCAGAGGGTTATGTTCCAGAGAAGCTTACCGTACAATTTGTCCCTTCTCAAAATGCAGATACGCTCGAAGCTAAGGCAAAACCTCTTGAAAAATTACTGGGTGATAAACTCGGTATTCCTGTAGAAGTAAGTGTCTCTACTGATTACAACACAGTTATCGAAGCTATGGCTTCCAAAAAAGTAGATGTGGGTTTTCTTCCTCCAACAGCTTACGTATTAGCCAAAGAAAAAGGAGCTGCTGAAGTTATTCTTCAAGCTCAACGTTTTGGTGTAAATGATGAAACTGGCGCTCCAACAGATGAATTAGCTGATTTCTATAAATCTATGATTATCGTTAAGAAAGATTCTGCCATCCAATCCGTGGCCGATTTGAAGGGCAAAAAAATCGCCTATCAAAACGTTACTTCCTCTGCAGGTTTTGTATGGCCGGCAGCAACGCTAATGGATGCAGGACTTGATCCGCTGAAGGATGTACAAGCCATTACGGTCAAGGGACATGACCAAGGCGTACTTGCTGTACTGAACGGTGATGTAGATGCCGCAGCTATTTTCCAGGATGCTCGTAATATTGTTATTAAAGATTATCCGAAAGTATTTGAAGATACCCGTGTTCTTGCCTTCACTGATAAAATCCCTAACGATACGATTTCGGTTCGTTCAGATATGAACAAGGAATGGATGGAGAAGATTCAGCAGGCGTTCATTGATATCGCAGCTGACACAGAAGGACATGCAATTGTTAAAGAAATTTATTCTCATGAAGGTTATGTGAAGTCACAAGATAGCAACTTTGACATTGTTCGTGAATACAACAATAAAGTAAAAACAGAGTAGTCCAAGCCGTTCAAGGATACAACGATGTTGGTGTATAACAGGCATTAAGGATAGCCAGCTCCGGATTCCCCCCCGGATCTGGCTATCTCTTTCTCTTTTATACGATTATACGAAAACACACAAAGGAATGATTTCATGATAAAGCTTCAGAATGTATCCAAGACATATCAAAACGGAACTAAAGGCTTAAACAACATTAATCTGACTATTCCAGCTGGGGAATTTGTAGCTATTGTTGGTCTTTCTGGAGCAGGGAAGTCAACCTTGCTGCGTTCCATTAACCGGCTTCATGATATTTCGGAAGGCGATATTCTTATAAATGGGCAGTCCATCACGAAGGCGAAGGGAAGCCAGCTACGAATGATTCGCAGGAATATCGGAATGATCTTTCAAAGCTTCAACTTAGTGAAACGTACGACTGTGCTTCGTAATGTATTGGCAGGGCGGGTCGGCTATCATTCCACAATACGGACGATAATTGGCAAATTCCCACAGAAGGATATTGATTTAGCCTTCGAGTCACTTGATCGGGTTAATATTGCTGAGAAGGCCTACACACGTGCAGATCAACTATCTGGAGGTCAGCAGCAACGAGTGGCTATTGCTCGTGTTCTTGCGCAGGAGGCGCAAATTATCCTTGCAGATGAACCTGTTGCTTCACTGGATCCACTCACGACCAAGCAGGTTATGGATGATTTGAAAAAGATTAATATGGAGTTTGGGATTACGACCATCGTGAATTTGCATTTTATCGACCTCGCTAGAGAATATGCTACCCGGATTATTGGGCTCCGGGCAGGAGAAGTGGTATTCGATGGTCCTGTATCCGAGGCAACCGATGAGAAATTTGCTGAGATTTACGGCAGACCAATTCATCAGGATGAGTTGTTAGGTGAGCCTGTAAGCGGAGGCATGTGATATGAGTGTGAAAGCAGAGAAGCTACATCCCAAACCACCAAGGAAGATAAAACATTATTTTACAGCCATTATATTAGTAGTATTACTGTGGAGAAGTGCGGTCTTGACCGATTCATCCATCGGAGAGCTGCTCTCCGGTCTGCCAAATATGCTGGATCTGCTTAAGGAAATGTTCCCTCCAAACTGGGGGTATTTTGACAATATTATAGATGCGATGCTGGAGACGATCCGGATGGCATTGGTTGGTACAACGTTTGGTGCCCTTCTGGCGGTTCCCATTGCCCTGCTGTGTGCAAGCAATATTACGCAAAGCCGATGGCTTCATTATCCGGTACGTATGCTGCTGAATTTGATCCGCACAATTCCCGATCTGCTGCTGGCTTCTATTTTTGTTGCCATTTTTGGCCTTGGTGCGCTTCCGGGAATATTTGCTTTGACGGTATTTTCGCTAGGGCTGATCGCCAAGCTTACCTATGAATCGTTGGAGACGATTGAACAGGGACCTTTGGAAGCAATGACTTCAGTCGGAGCAAATAAGATTCAACGAATTATATTCGGCGTCATTCCGCAAGTACAGGCTCATTTCATGTCTTATGTGCTGTATGCCTTTGAGATTAATGTTCGTGCTGCTGCAGTTTTGGGTCTGGTAGGAGCGGGCGGAATCGGCCATTACTATGAGGTGACATTAGGTTTCTTAGAATACGATAAGACTTGCACCATTATCTTGTTCACATTAGCAGTAGTATTGATTATTGATTATGTAAGCACTAAGCTGCGGGAGAAATTAATATGAGTAAATCATGGAATACCCTAGTCCCCAAACCTCGTAAAAATCGTTTCCGATGGCTGATTTATGTAGCATTAGCGGCAGTGTATATTTGGGCTTTTTCGGGAGTGCCGTTTAATGGATTTAAAGAAACCGCCGGGATCATTACTAAGGCAATCTTTGCTGGGATATTCTCACCTGACTGGGCCTTCGTTTATTTACCAGATGGGGAGGATCTGCTTCGAGGATTGCTTGAGACGTTAGCTATTTCAATTTTAGGGACTTTTATCTCGACCTTCATATGTATCCCATTTGCTTTTTGGGCTGCGGTCAACATGAGTAAGGGAAAGGCGATTTCGGGCTCCGGCAAGCTAATGTTAAGCTTTATACGGACATTCCCTGAGATCATTATGGCTTTGCTGTTCATCAAGGCTGTTGGGCCGGGTTCATTTGCGGGTGTACTGGCATTAGGACTGCATTCCGTCGGCATGCTCGGTAAATTGTTCGCGGATGAGATTGAGAATATTGATAACGGTCCACTCGAGGCTTTAATTTCTTCAGGTGCCAGCCGTATGCAGGTGTTATGGTTTGCGGTTGTGCCGCAGGTATTGCCAGGCTTTCTATCCTACACTTTATACAGATTCGAAATTAACGTTCGCTCAGCTACGATTCTGGGTGTGATTGGAGCAGGCGGGATTGGCACACCGTTAATCTTCGCACTCAGTTCACGAAATTGGGACCGTGTTGGAATTATACTACTAGGCATCATTGCGATGATTACGATTATTGATCTGATTTCCGGCATGATTCGGAAGAAGCTAGTGTAACAGAATCGCATAATTACATGTTGGACAGAGACCTCCTTAGGGTATGAATCGAGCCTATGGGGGTCTTTTTATGATTAGCGCACTATTCGGAAAAGCTATATAGAAGTAATAATACTTTTTGTGTTAACATATGTTGGTCTATCAGAATTGTAATGAAGGAGTTGAAGGTTTGGAATCTGCGCTTATTGGCAGCTTTGTTTCAGCAATGGCTACGGTCCTTGGAGCGTTTCCGATCCTGTTCGTGAAGAGGTTATCTGAGAAATGGAAGGACGTACTCGTTGCTTTTACTGCAGGTATAATGGTATCGGCTTCTACATTTGGACTCATGCCGCAAGCGATTAAAGAATCGGGTATTATCGCATTAACCTTGGGCCTGATTACAGGAGTTCTACTGCTTGATTTAATTGAAAAGAACATCCCGCATATCGACGTGGAGAATAAACCCGGATATACCAATATGGATTCCAAGGCGCTGCTCGTTTTGATTGCGTTGTTCATTCATAATATACCAGAAGGTCTTAGTACGGGATTCAGTTATGCCAGCGAGCAGGCGAGTCTGGGTCCCACCGTGGCCATAGCGATTGGTGCACAAAATATGCCTGAAGGATTGATTCTCGCAGTCTTTCTGATGAATTCTAGAACAACTAAGTTAAAAGCATTGGGAATCGTTACGCTTACCGGACTTATGGAGATGGTATCTGCGGTTATTGGGTATTTTACGGCGAGTTACCTACAGAATGTAGTGGGCTATGGTCTTGCTTTTGCCGCCGGGGCTATGCTATTCATCGTCTACAAGGAACTTATTCCAGAGAGTCATGGTCATGGTTACGAACGGCCTTCGACGTATTCTTTTATCTTTGGATTATTGATTATGGTGTATATTACGCAGATATTTGGGTGAGTAGGGTAGAAGGGATTCCAGTGAATCCTGTCGAACAAGAGTAGTTATGATGACAACACATAAACTTGAAAAGCTACCTTTTTACACCTTACTTATTTTTATCGTTGCTGGATCTATTGGGGCGGGGTATTTTTATACCCGTTCCTTTTTGGCGTTGTCGGCTGTGCTCTATGGAGTAACGGCTGAGCTGGAAGCGATCAAGGTCTCTTTACTCTTGCCAGTATCCTTATTATTCTCAAGTCTCTCCGGGAAAAGGCGTGATTAGATCTGGTCAGCTTGGGCTTGGAGTGGCGCAGTGCTAACACTTTTGGGACTTGCTTTTGGTTTGGGGGAAGGTAAGAATCAACGCTCGGTTATGTGAAGGTTGTTTGCTGTGCTTAACACAGCAAAATAGATTACTATTATCGGGCTCTAGAGCGGTACTGATCCTAGCTGTGATTGGAGCCATTGCTTTTGTGTTCATTAATAGAAGCAGTAAGTTCATTTTGATGTTGGTGGTGGTTTTACGGTTCTAGCCCCTTCTTATATGTAAAATATGTTCATCAACATAATTTGCAGATTGCACTGGATGTCGGAGTGAATGGGTGTTGGTGTTCATCGCAATGATTGTTATGTTGAAGAAATTGGATGAAAGTCGAAAATAACGTGGTGTATATTAAAAAATACATTGTTATTTGTTAGATTATGTCTTACTATAGGTAAGTATTTCCATCACATACATATTTAATGAGGAGAAGATTGTCTGCGGTTTTCATTCTACTACAGGAGCTCCTTTTTGAAGAAGGTTGTGGGAGGTATTCAGCGAACAGTATGAAAAAGTTATTTGGTTCAGAAGAATACTGAGATAATCCATTAGTAACCCAACGGGTAATCTAATGTTCTACATACTAAGGGATACATCAATTACATCTAGGGGGAAATATGTCTATGCAAGTGAAGAAGTCCGTATTCATCAGTTCATTAGTAGTGTGCAGCTTAGTGTTCGGGGTAGTTGGAGCGGGAGCAGCAAATGGTATCACAAAGATTCAAGCCGCTTTAAATTCAAATATCAAGTTTAAAGTTGATGGTAATTCATGGCAACCAAAAGATAGTAATGGAAAGAATCTCTCCGCGCTTGTCTACAACGGTACTACCTATCTACCATTACGTTCTACAGCAGAGGCTCTTGGTGTCAACTTGTCGTTGAACAGCGCAACACAAGTGATTTCACTGGATAGTGGTTCCGCAAACGGGATTCCTTATAATGATGCGACGACTCCAATCACATCTCCAAGTACAAGCACATCATCGACTCCAGTCACATCTCCAAGTACAAGCACATCATCGACTTCTAGTGATATCAAGGTACTCTCTGGAACTACATCACAAATGACTAGCAAATTAAAGGAACAAGCTGTGATTCTTCTTAAAATGTACGGAGATTCCCTATTAAGTGGAGATACTTCCAACTACGCCGCTTATTTATCGAAAAATGTATCCACTTCTCGTGAGAATTCGGGAACTTCTTTGGGTGATGACTACTTTATAAATAATTATTCTGATTTGATAACAGGTACAAAAAAAGCGAATTCGGCATCAACTCTCAATTCCTTTGCAAAGGCTTTACAGAATGCTAAACTTTCTGATATTGAGGTTGGGCTTATCAGTGATAAAAATGAGTACTTCCAACGTTTCAGCTTCTCTTTTCAGCCGAAAGACTTTAATGCTCTCAGTACTGTTTACGTCTATTTTTCATATGATGTAGAGACCTATAACAGTAGCACTTATATACTGTCAGAAGCCTACGTAGACTAGGAACTCGAACATAAATATCTTTCAATCAAGCCTATTCTTCGGAGTAGGCTTTTTATTTTGACTTTAAAGTTGACTTCATTTATATACTGTAATGAGGTGAGAAAACGGACGTGCCAGATAATGTAGTAATTGAATTGAACTCTGTTATAAACGCTGTGCGCAGAAGTTTGCACCTGAGAAGGCAATTTCTCGTCAGGAAATGGTTGTCATGCTAATGAGTGCAATTGATCTCCAAGCTTTAATCTAAAATGTTTAAAAAAACGGCCAATGAAGTGCCAGAGCAGCTTAAGCTGCCTGACCTCATTGGCCGTATCGCAGAAACGGTTTCAACCTCTAAAAGTACGGTAATGCCGTTTCCTCTTGTTTAATCTATAATTATCCTCGCAAAATCGTCTCGATTTGCTCCAGCTCTTCTGTGCTTAGCTCCGGTGCATTCAAGGAAGCGACAGCATCTTCAATCTGACTCACCTTACTTGCGCCGATTAGAGCAGAAGTGACTTTACCTCCGCGGAGTACCCAAGACAACGCTAGCTGAGACATTTTTTGTCCACGTGCAGCAGCAATCTCGTTCAGTTTGCGAACTTTGCCGATCGCCTCTTCAGTAATAGCATTTTCGGACAGGAATACACTAGGTCCAGCAGCACGAGAATCAGGAGCGATTCCGTTTAGATAGCGGTCTGTCAGAATGCCTCCTTGTAGTGGGGAGAACACAATCGAACCGATGCCTTCCTCAGCTAATACATCCTGCAAGCCATCTTCAATCCAGCGGGACATCATGGAGTAGTTAGGTTGATGAATCAGGCATGGCGTTCCTAGTCGACGCAGAATTTGTGCCGCTTCGCGTGTCTGTTCAGGGCTGTAATTCGAAATCCCAACATACAGCGCTTTACCTTGACGTACAATAAGATCCAGCGCAGCCATAGTCTCTTCCAGTGGTGTATTCGGATCTGGACGGTGGTGATAGAAAATATCTACATAATCAAGGCCCATACGTTTCAAGCTTTGGTCTAGACTGGAGACTAGATATTTCTTGGAGCCCCATTCGCCATAAGGACCGGCCCACATATAATATCCAGCCTTAGTAGAGATGACCATTTCATCACGATAAGGAGCAAAATCCTTCTTAAGGATTTGACCAAAGCTTTCTTCTGCGGAGCCAGCTGGGGGACCGTAGTTATTAGCGAGATCAAAATGAGTGATTCCAAGATCGAAAGCTCTTCTTGCCATGGCGCGACCATTCTCGAATAAGTCGTTTCCGCCAAAGTTATGCCAAAGTCCTAGCGAGATCGCCGGAAGGAGTAGACCGCTTTTTCCAGTGCGGTTATATTTCATATTGTCATATCTGGTAGCGCTTGCGTTATACATCATTATTTCCTCCTAAAAAGACTTATTTCTGATTACGTTACGTCCTTATTGTAGCGAAAGATCCCGGACAAACGTATGTCAGCAAGGAAGAAGTTTATAGCACAATGTCATTTTCGAGATGACGGACACGGTATTCTTTTGGAGAACAACCTTTCACCTTCTTGAACATTCGCGAAAAGAGTAAAGGGTCCTGATAGCCGACGGAACGCGAGATCTCACCGATAGTACAGAGGGTTTCTGTCAGAAGCTCGCATGCTTTAGCGACTCGGTAATTCAATAAATACTGCTGTGGTGGCATACCAATGGTCCGTTTGAACAAGGAAGATAAATATTTGCGATCCAGCTTGAGAGAAGAAGACAGCATTTCCACCGAAATGTTCTCACAATAATGTGTATGCAAAAAGTGGAGACTTTGCTCGACGTAAATACTCTTTTGACGCGGTAAAGGAAGTACATCCGGAACAGCTGGCACCGCTTGTAGCAAGAGGGAGAAAAACTCATACATGATCGCTTTTAGCGGCAGGTCAAGACAATCTGAATTGTCGGCTGCTTCTGTCATGCGTTCGTAGAGATTAGGCATAAGCTGTTTATCCATCGGGAAGATTGGCTGCTCAGGGGTCAAGGAGGTTTTGGATAAGATATATGATACCTGTTCTCCGGTAAAGGCTACCCAGGAATAGATCCAAGGATGGGTCAGGTCCGCTGCATAAGAAGTAACGATATGAGGGTAGGTAAGAAAAGCTTGTCCCGCTTGCAGGATATGGGTTTGTTCACCCACAGATACCTTTCCAGTTCCCTCATGAATGAAATGTATTTTGTAAACGTCACGAACCCCGGGTCCGAAAAAATGCCCAGGTAGACACTGCTCCCGCCCCCAGTAATGGAGATGCAGATCGGGATTTCCTCTAAAGGGACGCTCAGAATTATAATTAAATATCGCCATGAATGCTTCAGTCTCTTTCTTTTATAGAGTTAACTAAGGGTGATTATGTCCACTCTCTTTTATTATACAGCATATTTTAGTGGGAATATTACTTGGAATGGTTTGCGAATTCTGTAATAGAAGTTTATCCCGGCTCAGTTTGGTTAAGTAAGCTATGAAGCTGAACGTATGAGCTAACTTCGATCACTAGGAGGTAATGGAGATGAATAAGAGAATAGTAGGTGTCTTTGCTGCCGAATACGAAGCTTCGAGGGCTATTGAAGAGTTGAAACGTCAAGGCTGCAGAACAGAGGACCTATCGATTATCGCGAGAAATACAGAGAGTGCGGATACGCTTAGAGATGAATCAGGCAACCAAGCGCCGGAAGGAATAGCTACTGGTGCAGCTACGGGTGGTCTGCTGGGTGGATTAACTGGACTCTTGATGGGGATAGGCGCTTTGGCTATTCCAGGCATCGGGCCGATCATTGCAGCAGGACCGCTTGCGGCAACACTTGCTGGAGCGGCAATAGGTGCAGGCAGCGGTGGATTAGTTGGCGGTCTTATTGGACTTGGCATTCCTGAAGAGGAGGCCAAGCGTTACGATAACTATGTAGATGAAGGCCATATTCTTGTAATGGTGGATGTGGAGGGCGAGCAGAAAGAGGAAGAAGTGAAGCGGATCTTCGTACAGCATAATAGTCTGAACGCAGACCGTTTTGAGGAAATTGCGAATAAAAATACAGCTGAGAATCGAAATTATGATGGTAGTGTAAAGGAAAGTGATGCGCTCCGGGCAGCTGATCAACAAGAGGCGAGAAATCTAGCTCAAGCTACCGGAACCTTGGATGCCATGGATACCTTAGCGAGTGAGCGTATTAGAAATAAATAAGATATGAAAAGATATTTAGTAAAAAACAGACTATTTCACTAGCCAAGGGTGAGCTGGTGAGATAGCCTGTTTTTTTGTGTAATGCTATAGAGAGGCAACATTCTGTCTAACGGTTAGTCCATCCGGTATTTCTTTGCCAGGCAGGAAATGAATGCTACGGATGTAGCGGATTGTTCGACTCTGTGCCCGCATGATGACCGAATGCGTCTCAGCGCGCTCTTTGCCGATAAAACGGACACCGTTCAGAAATTCACCTGAGGTTACGCCAGTGGCGGCAAAGAGTACGTCGCCTGTGCCAACCATGTCCTCCATGTATAACACTCGTGTAGGATTAGAAATTCCCATACGGACACAGCGCTGCTGCTCAAGAGGTCCATCGGGAAGCAAACGGCCCTGCATTTCTCCACCAAGACATTTCAGTGCGGCAGCGGCAAGGACGCCTTCAGGTGCTCCGCCCGAGCCCATGTACAAATCAACATCGCTATCCGGCAGGGCTGCCGCAATAGCGCCAGCCACATCGCCGTGACCGAGTAGCTTAATCCGTACACCCGCTTCTCGAAGACTATGAATGAGCTGCTCATGCCGTTTGCGGTCTAGTACCATTACGGTTAGCTCGGAGAGGGACTTGCCGCTGAAGAGGCATGCTTTCTGGAGAGTGACCTCCACAGGGTCTTCAAGACTAAGCTTCCCGGCAAGCTCAGGACCGCAAGCGAGTTTCTCCATATAAATGTCTGGAGCATGCAGTAGGCTGCCCTTATCTGCTATGGCAATCACGGATTGGGCATTGTGAAGACCACAGGCCACCACTTCAGTGCCTTCCAGAGGATCGACGGCTACATCGACAGAAGGACCCTTTTGATTCCCGACTTTCTCGCCAATATAGAGCATTGGAGCATCATCCATCTCTCCTTCACCAATGACGACCGTTCCGTCGATGGAGACAGAATCAAACATGGAGCGGATGGCGGTTGTGGCTGCATCATCTGCCGCATTTTTATCTCCCCGCCCGATCCAGCGAGCTGAGGATAATGCACCTAGTTCAGTTACCCGTACAATCTCAAGAGCCAGTTCGCGATCCATTCTAATTCCCTCCAGTACATCCCATAAATTTTAATCTGAATGTTAGATATAACCCATAATAATACCAGCGGTTTCTTCTATAGCTTTGTCGGTAATATCGATTACAGGACAGCCTAGCTTATTGAACAGAGAAGAGGCATATTCCATCTCCTCTGTAATCCGCTTCAGACTTGCATATTGGGAGCCAGTCGGTAACCCAAGCGCCTTCAGCCGCTCGGAGCGAATCTTCAGCATATACTCCGGCTTCATGGTTAGTCCGATCAATCGGTTCGACGGCAAGCTTAGCAGCTCTTGCGGAGGAGCAATTTCTGGAATAATCGGATAGTTAACGACCTTTTTGCCCCGATGGGCCAAAAAGATACTAAGTGGTGTCTTCGAAGTACGGGACATCCCTAGTAGAACGATATCGGCCTTCAGCATAGCGCCGAGATCGCGGCCATCATCACAGGCAACTGTGAATTCAATAGCCTCCATACGGCGGAAGTAGTTCTCATCAAGCTGGTGCAATAAACCCGGTCGCTGCTGAGGAGCATCGTCAAATGTATCAATGAAAGCTTGCATCATTGGGCCCATGATATCGACGATACGAAGGTCAAGCCGTACAGCCTCTTCTTTAATCATTTCTCTTAGCTCCGGCTGCACCAGCGTATAGACGACAAAACCTTTATGCTGCGCGGCTTCTTCCATGAGCTTCCGGAGCTCATCTTCATGTCTAATGTTCCCGTATCTTTTGATGGTGATCTGCTGATTCTGGAATTGATGAATGACGGCCTGCACGACAGCTTCCGCCGTATCTCCTATAGAATCTGAGCAGATCGTTATTAGGTTGGAAGATTGCTCGATGCTCATGAATTCCTCCTGTTATCCTTTGGCTTCTAGTTCGAGGAGAAGTTTTACGATAGCAGTTTTCGTCAAGCGTCCTATGACATCCAGTTTCGTACCATTGTCTTCTTTGACGCTGGGAACAACTACCGGTAAACTATCTACCTCGTGAAAAATCATTTTATGTGCGGCATCAAGCACCGTCTCATCTGGTGAAGTTGTGACCACTTTGGGCTGGCGTGTCATGACCATGCTTACGGGCATGGATACAGCACCCGGATTGCCAAGGGTTACTTTCAGGAAATCCTTACGTGAAGCAACACCGGTGAGCTTGCCCTCTTCATCACAAATAATAAGGGTGCCAACATCCTGTAGAAATAGCGTAACTACGGCATCTTGAACCGTAGTAGTCTCACGGATAATAATAGGTACACTTTGAATCTCTTTTACCTTTGTCTCCTGCAACAAATAATTGCTTCCCAGACGATTAGATGATTTGAGTCCTGGGAAGTAACCGACTTTAGGTTTAGCATCGATATATTTGAGCATAACCAGAACAGAGAGATCGGAGCGAATCGTTGGCCGTGTTAAGTTCAGACATTCGGCAATCTGTTCGCCGGTAATCGGAGCTCTTTTGTTCACAATATCAATGATTTCTAGTTGACGTGATGTCAGTTCGATCGCAATTCCCTCCACTTCAGATAAAAAGGCACTCCTCTTTAGAAAAGAAGCGCCGTTAAGCGAATCCTCCTTTCATATATGAGTCATATATAGATGTTTTTAATTTAACTTGGTTATATAATACGAAATAGTGGTCATAAATGCAATATATAGTACGTCATATATTCATTTTTTTTGACGTAGATGTACGGACCCTACGCTTTAACATTAATTGTCTCAAGGCATCAGCATTGACCAGGATGGTCCCAGCAATGATAGTGAATACACCGAGGATCGTAACCCAATTCACGGCTTCATTATAAAAGAAAAAGCCAACCCCTACGGCAATCGGTGGAGAGATATAGAGCCAGGTAGATGGAAACACAGGATTTGTCTTAGCGACGAGCCAGTAGAACAACGAATGACCGACCATCGAGCCGATTACGATTAGATAGAGCAGTGAACCTGTGGTCTCGTAAGAGAGCAGAAACTCAGGATGTACTTTTTCGGTGGCTAAGGAAAGAATGAATAACAGCACTCCACCATACATCATTTGGGCTGCATTTAGTGCGATTGGAGAGACCTCAGGCATACTATTGATTACTTTTTTAGAATAAATCGCACCTACTGCGTAACAGCATTCCCCAATGAGGACAGCTACGCAGCCGATGAGCCATAACGGTGAAATATCAACGACAAGATTAGGAAGAACGAGCAGCAGTACGCCAGTCAACCCGATGATACAACCATATAGGGAGATGGCAGGTGCTTTTTGACGAAGAATAGAAGTTTGGAGCAACAGAATCATGATCGGACCAGTAGCAGAGAGTACAGCTGCAAGCCCTGAAGATACATATTGTTCAGCCCAGTAGAGACCTGCAAAGGTGCCAAAGGTTAACGCAGATCCGGTGAAGAGCATTTCTTTACGCAGGAGCAGCGAGAATCTAGCCTTTCGTTTCCAGACCATCCATAGAAATAGAACAGCGCCTGCAACAAAAAATCGCAAGCCTGCTGAAAAGAAGGGCGGCGCACCGGCATCCACACCGATTTTGATAGCTAGAAAGGTCGTGCCGAAGATCAGACATACGAGTGCATAAGCGAATAAGATCATTTTGAAAGTCCCCTTTAGTGTGTATATAGCGATCCTTGAACCAGTTCGTTAATCATATAGGGGAGTATACAGAACAGATGATGTTGAATAGAACAGATGACTTCGAAAATCGTGTACAATACTGTAAATAGGAGTTGTTCGGAGAGGAGTTGCAGTGAGGTGAAAAAGTCAGCGAGCGTGGAGCATAATCATCCCTTGTTTCGGCAGGTATATGAATTTCTAGTGAATCGCATGGAGCGGGGGGAGTGGGAGGCACATGATAAGCTTCCTTCTATACGGCTGCTGGCGGAGGAATTACAGGTACATCGACTGACAGTATTCAAAGCGTATAGAAGGCTGACAGAGGATGGGAAAGTTTATGTAAAAGATAAATCAGGTTATTACGTATCGCCTGTTAGCTTGGTTCCTATTGTAGAAAAAGGAGCAGCAGTGACTGCCTATGCGCTCACTAATCCTCTTTCGGATATACAGAGAATGCCTGCTAAGTATCAGTTCTCACAGGCGCTGATTGATCCAGGTCTTTTGCCAAATCTTTTTCTATCCGACTATGTCAAAAAAGTGTTCGATTTATATCCCAAGGTCATGGGGACGTACTCTTCGGTTCAGGGAGATGAGGAGCTACGGGAGACGCTAAGTCGTCATTTTCGGAAGAAGCATTGGCTACAGTTATCCTCGGAAGAGCTGCTTATTACTTCGGGTGCACAGCAGGCGATCAATCTGATTGCACGAATTGTGCTCGGGCCTATGGACACGGTGCTTGTGGAGCGACCAACCTACAGTGTGGCCATGGATATTTTTCGCCGGGAGGGGGCAAGGCTGGTTCCGGTGGAGATCACTCCGATGGGCTACGACTTGGAGGAAGTTGAAGCGCTGATGAAAAAGCATAGACCGCGCATGTTCTATATCAATCCGACTCATCATAATCCAACTGGATATACGGTGCCAGCGCAGCAACGTAAACTGTTGGTCGAGCTTGCCGAGCGTTATCGCTGTCTGTTAGTCGAAGATGATCCGTTCCGCGATATGTATTTTGAAGAGGAGCCCCCGCCGCCCTTTTTTGCTTACGATACCGAAGGTTGGGTGATCTATATTAGCAGCTTCAGTAAATATGTAGCCCCAGGCTTACGGATCTGTGCGGTGGCTTGTCGCTATCCGTTTATGGAGCGCTTGATCACGGCCAAATCACTCGCGGACAATGGTACTCCGCTGCTTAACCAGAAGATATTCCTACATTACTACACGTCATCACGTTTGCAACAGCATCTCGGTAAGCTACGCATTGCACTTCAGGTGCATAAGGAGATTGTAGAGGAGGAGCTGGCTGGGACTGGGTGGGAGTGGACGCCTCCGCAAGGGGGCTTGAATTTATGGGTGAAGCTGCCGGACCATCTTTCGGCGGATCGACTGTTTGTCTCAAGTATGGCCCAGTCGATTGCTTTTGTGCCAGGAGAGTTGTTTGATCCGCTTGGTGAGATGAGGTCGAGGATTCGAATAAGTTACTCCTTTGCAAGCGAGGGGGTGCTACGTGAGGGGATTCAGCGAATGATTGCAATTGCGCGAGGGTTATGAGTAGGTACAGTAGACATGAGGAACTAATGAAGACTATTTAGGATGGAAAAGATTAGACTTGTATAACTTGTTTGGAAATTGTTGTAACACTTTCTTCTTCTGTTCCGTCTGTAGAGTAAAGAAGGAGGTTATTATGATGTTTAAGGCTAAGTTACGCAGTCCACTTATGATGTTCCTAAGTATAATGTTAATATTTATGGCCTTGCTAACGGTGCGTCCCTCCGTTACTTATGCGTGTTCCTGTGTTGTACCTGCGGAGCCACTTGAGGCGCTGGAGTCAAGTTCAGCCGTCTTTACTGGGAAAGTAGTGGACAAAAAGGAGCCAAAGGGGACTATAATCTCATCTGCGGATTCAGTAAAAGTAACCTTTGAAGTCGATTCCAGCTGGAAAGGAGTTAAGGGGAATAAAGTTACCTTGAGTACTGCTTTATCGTCTGCCAGCTGTGGTTTTGAATTCGTGGAAGGGGAAAGTTATATCGTCTATGCGTATGCTAATGACGAAGATGACTCTGGTAAATTAGAGGCCAGTTTATGCAGCCGAACGAAGCTGCTTGCCTCGGCATCAGAGGATCTGAAGGAGCTTGGACCTAGTATATCGGCAGGTACTCCTACAGCTTCTCCGGAGGTAACATCGAATCCTTCGCCGAAATCCGCAGATGGGAATAATGAGTCGACGGATGTGGCGGGGAAACCAGCCGCGGAGAGTGACTCTTTTCCACTTGTGAATGTAGGGATCAGTGGAATCATTATCGTTCTGATAGCTATAGTTGGCGCTGTGTTGTACCGTCGTAGAGATGGTGGAACGCGTAAGAAATAAACTGTTGGTCTGATGAAGCGGTCGCCCGGGAAGTATTCGGGCGGCCGCTTATTTATTTGAGCTGATCTTAATGAAATCAATAATCAGGGAATTCCTCCCTGTAATTCAGCAGAAATTGCCCATCTTGGCAATAATCCGCTCATTTATAGGGAGAATTTCCGCAAAAAGTTCAATTTGCACTTATAAAGTCCGAATTAGAGGGAGGATTTCCCTAAAAATATTTCAAGGAGGCTAGGAATCTGTGAAGCCAGCTGAAGTTAGGTAATGAAGGTGATATAAGGTGCTGCCGGTAATGAAGGTGAGGAGGGGCAATTTCATGCCGCAGGCTTACGTCACACCCACCCGAACAACCGAGCAAGCTGAGCGACAGCAAAGGTTACTCCAATGGCGATGCCGAGTGGGATGACTGCTGAGAGAACAGCCCACTTCATGCTTTTCGTTTCCTTATAGATGTTCACGAGTGTAGTGCCGCAAGGATAGTGGAGCAGGGAAAACAACATCATATTAAGCGCGGTCAGCCAAGTCCAGCCATGTGATAAAAAGACATCTTTGATGCTGCCCAAGCTATCGATATCGACCATAGCACCTGAGGACATATAGCCCATAAGCAGAATGGGCAGTACGATTTCATTCGCAGGAAGTCCAAGAATAAAGGCCATGATGATAAAGCCATCCATGCCGAGCATGTGTGCAAAAGGATCGAAGAATGCGGCCATATGATTCAGGACAGAATCTCCACCAACAAACAGGTTGCCAAGAATCCAAGTGATAATACCGGCAGGGGCAGCAACGACGATGGCACGAGTAAGTACGTTAAGGGACTTATCTTTAGAGGAAATAAGTATGGTCTTCCAAATTTGTGGACGACGATAGGGCGGGAGCTCTAGTGTGTAATGTGTTGGAACACCGCGTAGCGCAGTTTTGGACATGACCCAGGAAACCGTCAGGGTAACGATGATGCCGATCAGTACCATCCCCATAAGTACGGAGGCGGTGGTGAGGGTACGGAGTGCGCCTGTCGTAGCTGCTCCTGCCATGAATAAGGAAGACAATAGAATCAATGTCGGCCAGCGGCCGTTACATGGAACGAAATTGTTGGTCAAAATCGCGAGCATCCGTTCACGCGGCGATTCGATGATTCGTGTGGAGAGGATCGCGGCGGCATTACAGCCGAAACCCATAGACATGGTCAAAGCTTGCTTGCCGTGACCACCTGATTTTTTGAACAACCGATCCATGTTAAAAGCAACCCTCGGCAGATACCCGAAATTCTCAAGCAGCGCAAACACTGGAAAAAATATCATCATTGGTGGGAGCATGACGCTAATGACCCATGAGGTTCCTCGATATAATCCCAGAACAAGTACACCGTGTAGCCAAGCGGGGGCATGGATCGCCTCAAATCCGGCAGTGAGATAACCTTCGATGAAGCCGAAGAAGGAAGCAAGCCAGCTTGAAGGATAGTTGGCGCCGGCAATCGTAATCCAGAATACGATACCGAGGATGGCGAGCATAATGGGGAATCCCCATATTTTTGAAGTTACGATATTATCTAGCTTATAAGTGCTGTTCAGCTTCTTCTTATCCCTATAGGTGACTGCATCCCGGCAGATGCCTGCGGATACGCCATAGATACCACTGACAATCTCATCCCGTATCGCTCCGCCGTCAGCGAGCTTTTTCGCTGTGGACAGCAAGGAATCTAGAGGATCTAGTCCCTTAGTGATATGCGGTGACTCCATGACCGATGACCTCCTTTGCTTCAGGTAATTCTTTATTCTTCATATTCTCTTTAAGTGAGGTAAGAAGGCTGTCATCACCATCTAACAGGCGCAATGCAATCCAGCGGGCCGGGTATTTGCTGCCAATGGTTTGTTCTACCAGCGGTGTAAGATCTGCAATTCCTCGTTCAATCTCCTCGTTGTACGTAATACGCAGTGGCTGTGCAGTGAATGCGCCTGTAGCCACTCGCTCCACCTGATCCAATAACGCCTCAATACCGATTTTATTGCGAGCTGATATCGCTACAACAGGCACGTCGAGACGTTTGGAAATACGTTTCAGATTGATGTCGATACCGAGTTTACGGGCTTCATCGATGAGGTTGATGCAGACTACAGCCCGCCCGGTAATCTCCAGCACTTGTAAGGCAAGGTTGAGATTTCGTTCTAGCGAGGTAGCGTCAAGAACAACTAGTGTCACATCGGGCTGTTCAAAAATAATATAATCTCTAGCCGCTTCTTCATCAGCAGAATTCGAGTACAGCGAATACGTACCAGGAAGATCTACTGCGAGGTACGTATGGTCATTATGCTTAAACTCGCCTTCAGCAGTAATGACGGTTTTACCTGCCCAGTTCCCTGTATGCTGGCGCATGCCGGTCAGCAGATTGAAAAGCGTGCTTTTGCCAGTGTTAGGATTGCCTGCAAAAGCGACTGTGAAATGACTCATGCTTCTACACCTCCGATGACTTCTCCAAATATTAAAGAGCTTTCTTCTCTACGTAATGCAATGGTCGTGTTGCTTACCCGAAAAGC
This sequence comes from Paenibacillus sp. Marseille-Q9583, assembly GCF_976954365.1. NCBI lineage: Bacteria > Bacillati > Bacillota > Bacilli > Caryophanales > Paenibacillaceae > Paenibacillus > Paenibacillus sp. Marseille-Q9583. The sequence continues at coordinate 59,555 of NZ_CDRJTB010000013.1, read as the reverse complement.
TATAGGATCTCCTAAGGGACTACGCCGTAACACCTCAACGGCATTACCGACTACAAACCCGAGATCCAGTAATCTTCTTCTAAGCACGCCCTGAACTTCAATGCCGCTGATACGCAGTGTGCTTCCTTTAGCCGCTTCTGATAAAGGAATACTAGCTCCAGACATTAGATCCCCTTCTTTCATTTGTTATTATTTGTATTTTTATGGTTATTATTTTGTGCATTGGAATTTTTCTTGTGGTCTGACACAATATTAGTATATGTGAACAACTTTGTCCCTGCAACAAGAATGTTTTCCTAAGGCAAAATTAATTTAGGCGCAAAAAATCCCCTAACGGAAAGAAGGCTTGCGCTCTCCAGCCGAGGGGCTAAGGTTGAGTCTACTTATAGGCTTGTCTTTAATTGGGATAGTCTAATCCAAGTTTTTATTAGCCGTGAAGTTACGTCCAGCTTCCAAAATCTAGCGTGCGCCCAGTCTCTACTAAGGTTTTGATATTACTTAGAACCTGCCACCAAGCGCTGATGCTGCCTGCATACGAAGGATCTTCAGGATGCCATTCATCATGGATAAGCGTGAGCTTAGTAGTTCCACCCACTGGTTCAAGCAGCCAAGAAATACGCGATTCATATCTTTCATAACCTTTATGATAGGAGGGGCCGACCTTATGCGTGAAACGCAGTGCTTTTTGTGGGGTGAACTCCAGCAGAGTCCCATAGACATGCAGCGTTTCATCTCCATCTGCACCGGGTCCGATGTATTCCAGTAATTCTCCTTCTTTGAAGGTCGAACGAATAACGCTGCCGTAATAAATCTGCTTCGTACCTTCCGGAGAGATTAAGGTTTCCCATACCTGCTCAGGTGTTCCGTCAATATAAAATTCATAGTGTAGTTCCTTCATTCGTTATTCCTCCTTGATTTATAGGTTCATTTATTCCCTCAGACTCATTTACACTATACAAAAGGATCACTGACAACTACGGTCAGTGATCCTAAAGAATAATTTATGTCTTATAATGAGCTGCTAAATTGGAGGCTATGGAGGCTAGTCTTTCTCTTAGTGAGGAAGGCTCCATGATTCGTAATGTGGTTCCATAAGGCAACAAGAAGTAGGGTGCATAAGTCAGTAAAGAAGTTACGTCCACTTGAAAGCGGGCTTGTCCTTCCTTGCGCTGTACCAGCGTATGTCCGAACAACCAATGACTGCATAGATCATTCAAGACTCCCTCGTCGGATGCGATGACTACTGTAACTAGTTTCTCTTCAGTATTGCGTGCAGGCAGTAAGCTCTTTAACAAAAAATCACGTGCAGAGAAGTCAGCAGGACGAGCGAACACAGCTTCTGTACGTTGTAGTTCAATGATTCTATCCACCCTGAAACTACGAATTTCATGTCGCTCGTGGCAGTAAGCTACGGTGTACCATTGGCCCTTCCAGAGTACAAGTCCGTAAGGATCAATGGCACGGGATGATTTGGTTTCTCCATTACCCTTACGATATTCCATTTGCAGGGTGTATCCGTTCGCTGCCCCCAATTCCAATTCTTGTATCAGATGGCTAAGCGACGGGGAAGGAGAATGGATCGTCTCAATGCCATTCTCATGGCGCTCCATTTGTTCTAATTGCTGGGCATTGCTATATCTTTTTAGCTTGGATAGGGCCCGGTCCAGAGCTTCAACATAAGGATATCCGGTCCCCCTGGCAAAAGAAGAAGCTTGTAGAAGGGCACGCCGCTCTTCGGAGTCAAAGAATAAGGGAGCTTCGATAAAATGTTCTGGTAAGCTATAACCGCCGCCAGGTCCGCTATCCGCGATAACGGGTACACCACTGATGCATAGCGCATCGATGTATCTGTACACAGACCGAACACTGATCTCTAGCTCTTCCGCTAGTTCTCCGGCGGTTCTTCCCCGCTGCTTGAGCATCCAGAGAATGGATAACATATGATCAGCCTTGGACATAAATCTGGAGCCTCCTTGCTGGGTTTATTGAATAATATAGCAAGTGTAACGTGAAAGTCACTGTTCCGCCAACTGAAGAGAAGGCTTTTATACCATTATTTTTTTGAGAATATGAATGTAACGAGATCTAGCAATAATGAAATAGAGGGTCTGCACAGCAAGGAATGTACCGGATGTAATTAGTACGGGAAGAGTTACATCGGTGATATTCATTTGCTTCAGTATGGGACGAATCACGACAAGGGTCTGAATGGTGGCAATCACAATCGGAATATAAAAGAGCACAGAGATCTGTTTGGTAGCAGAAGCTGACATTTCTTTGGTGCTAAGACCGATTTTGGATAGCGCGGTGTACATTTGCTTATCTGTGTTCAGCTCGGTATGAAGCTTGAAAAACAGAAAGCTGGCCGATGAAAGTGAGAAGATCAGAGCGATAAAAATGCCGATAAAACTAAATATGGCTGTTCCCTGTTTGGTTGATAAATAGCTGTCTGCTCGTGCTGTTAGTAAGGCGCTGTATTGATGGTTAGCACTGTTGGATGCTTTACTCCACTGGATAAGTTCTCTGGTGATCACAGCTTCAGGGGAGTTATCCTCAGGAGTAGGGCCGTCCCATGCAGGGATTGAATATAGGTATCTCACATATGGTCTTGTGTACTTCGCTGCTGAAGAGAATTTATCATAAAAACTGTCATTTACGATTAAGAGTGAGCTTGCCATGGGGTCCATTGGATGTATCTTGGGAGTTCGCAGTTCTTTTAGCAGCAGCTCTTCATCTTTCTGATTTTTCAAAAGAACCGTTTGATTAGCAGCATAATTCTGTGTCTGGATATGAGGGCTCAGCAGTAATACAGCTTCTTTCTCAGATAAGGGCCCCACTTCGGGCACATTCATTTGAGGAGCCAATTGATTGAACTCTGACTGTGAAATGATATCAATGTTAAGTATGGTTTCTTTATCAATTCCTTGAATGGAAGCGGAGATTAGATCAACTTTATTCTCTGTATACTCGACTTTGGCATTCTGTAATTTATTATGGAGGTGTCCTAAATCAGGCATCTCTCCCTTTGGGTTATAACTTGAATAATTCATAGCGAAGGAGGTTTTTTTATAGTGCTCCGTGTTCGCTTGATTGATGGACAAAAGAAATCCTGAAGCCATACATGCAATCGAGGTAACTACCGTAACAAGGAATAACATTCTTGCATTGTCTTTGATCTTGTAGCTCATCTCGGAAATCCACAGCAGATTGGTTCCACGCCAAAACCGTTTTCTGCTTAGCTTAAGCAATCGTATTCCTAGTACGGACAGCTGAGAGTAGAAAAAATAGGTTCCCGCAATACCTGTGACAGCAGCGACTAGGAGTGAGCTGGGAGACAATTGCTTCCGTATAGCGAGAGCGCCGATGGCTAACAGAAGAAATCCGAAAAGCGAGAACAAGAAGGAGACACGAGGCTCTTTCTTAGGCTTAACATTTCCCTTAAGCAGTTCAAGGACTTGATGCTTGCGAATGAACAATAATGTGAAGATCGAAATGACCAGAAATAATGAAACGAAAGAGATAGAAGTAATTATTAACGCCTTCATTGGCCAATAAAATGGCAGTGGCTCCATGCCCATAATTGTCGTGCTTAGCAGCAAGAACAGCTTGGATAAAAGCATGCCGAAAGACGTACCTGTTACTATAGAGATCAGCCCGATCAGCATATTTTCTATAAGAATCAGCTTGTTGATCTGGCCAGGGCGTGCGCCTAAAATCATTAGTAAGCCGAACTCCAGATTACGCATTTTCAGAAACGCACTAATCGAGTATAGAACGAAAAAGAACGCAAAGATAAACACAATATAAGAAGCAATTTGCATGCCGGAGGCTGAATTCGCACCCAGCGCGATGTTTGTAATACTAGGGTGGTAAATAAAGACTGAATAAGAGAAAAAGATCATGACCATAAAAGAACTGCTTAAGAAAAAGGCAAAATAAGCCCGTGAATTGCGCCGCACATTGTTAAACGCGAATTGAGGAAAGTTCATGACTATTCCCTCCCCAGAATGAAAGTGTATCGATAATCTTTTGGAAGAAGGCCTGACGGTTATCTCCCCGGTGAATTTCTGCCGCCAGCTTGCCGTCTTTTATAAATACGATTCGATTACAGTAGCTCGCTGCCAGTGGATCATGCGTTACAAGCATTATCGTCGTGCCCTCTATGTGGTTAATATTCTCCAGCGATTCCATTACCGTCCGTGAAGAGTTGGAGTCAAGCGCACCTGTAGGCTCATCGGCCAATATAATCGAAGGGGAGGTGATGATTGCGCGGGCAATTGCGGTCCGCTGACGTTGTCCCCCTGAAATTTCATAGGTGCGTTTACTAAGAATATCGATAATGTTTAAGCGTTCTGCGACGCTTTGAAGCAAGATCTCCATCTGTGAGAGTTTACGGTTATCCAGCGTTAGGGGCAGTACAATATTCTCGGCGACGGTTAATGTCTCAAGCAGGTTAAAGTCCTGAAACACAAAGCCTAGTTGTTTGCGTCGAAAATGGGCGAGCTCTTTTTTATTCAAAAGATATGGGTTGCTGCCATTGATATTCACCTCGCCAGAGGAGGGCTTGTCGATCGTGGAGACCATATTAAGCAGTGTTGTCTTGCCGCTACCGGAGGGGCCCATGATGCCTACAAACTCACCTTTTTCAATATTAAGATGGATATCGGTGAGGGCTTGAGTCGTTATTTTGCCGGGGTATACCTTATGAAGTCCTTTGACCTCTAATACATTCATATCATACATTCCTTCCGTTACAAAAGTGATTTCATCCCTCACGAAGCGGGGACGGTTTATGTATATAATTTATAAGATAGGGTGATAAGTTGCTATGGATTTACCTTAATATTATCTTACAATGTGGTTAAGGTTATGTTCGTATCTAGAGTGGGCTATTTGCAAAAAAAGGGACTGCATAGCCATAAGTATGACTAGAAGTACCCTCTGGGCTTATTTCTGTAAATGATCACTGTTGCTGAATGTAAGTCGCACGCGGGTTCCTTCTCCGAGCCGGGACTGAATAACCACTTTATGTTCGAGCCTGCTGCAAATCTCCCGAACGAGGTACAGTCCCATACCTGTCGATTCATGATAATGTCGTCCACGATCACCCGTAAAATAGGGATTAAAAACCCGCTTCAAATCCTCAGGAGAAATACCAATGCCTTGGTCGGTAATATCCAGAATCGTGTCGGTGCCTGCACGCTGAGCTGAGAGGGTAACGGTTTTAGCGGTGCTGGAGGTGGAGGTATAATTCACGGCATTGGTCAAGATTTGGGTCAGCATAAACATCAACCATTTGGCATCACTATATATGGCGAGATTGGCATCCACCTGCACATCTACTTTTATACCTCGGCGTATGAATAGTCTGCGATTCTCGGCTACCGCCTCACTAACTGTTTTGCGTAGAAGTAACGGTTCAACTCGAAAATCATCTTCAAACCGGTCGAGTCTTGCCGTGTAAATTACCATCTCCAGCCCGTCGCGTAAACGTTCTAATTCCTCCTGAATACTTGTAGCGGCTTCCTCTTCAAGATCCTTTAGCGTGAGTTGAATTACAGAGAGTGGAGTTTTAATCTGATGAACCCAGCGGTTCATGAATACGATATGCTGATCCATTTGACGGACATGCCCATTTGCCTGCTCCTGATACTGGCGGTCAATAAGCTGTAATAACTCATGGATCGCTTCGGCAAGTGGAGTGTCCCCAAAGGATACGAGATGCTTTTGGAGCGTGTCCATAGGATCGCTTAATGCTGCATACAATCTCCGGTGCTGAACATATCGGTAGCCTAAAAATAGTAAAAGAACTACGGTGCTCAGAGTGATTCCATAGAGCATGATAGAGATCGGTCTGTTCTCACCTGACAGCCAATATAGCAAGGGAATAAGTAGCATTTGAAGCAGATAGAACAGGATTAGTGAAAGTTGGTCTCTCCAAAATAGCTTCATGACATATCCTTAGTGACATTAAGCCGATAGCCAGCACCTCTTACGGTTTCCACAATATCATCAAGACCGAGGTCTTTAAACTTTTTGCGAACACGGGTAATATAGACATTTAATGTATTGTCATCAATGAAATGCTGATCTTCCCACATAAGATCAAGCAGGCGCTCGCGGTTTACGACACGTCCTTCCTTTAGTAATAAAGCTTCGAGCAGGATCGCCTCTTTCTGTGTCAGTTCGCTGGTTTGCCCGCCATATTGAATCACATACCGCTCAGGATAAAGAATTAGTTCTCCGGCTTGGAGCGTCCGTTCCTCTTGAATTTGTGAGTAAGAGCCGTAAGCTCTGCGTAAATGGCTGCGGATTTTGGCAAGTACGACTTCATAATGAAAAGGCTTGGTGATGTAATCATCTCCGCCATTTTCTAGCGCCATCACCTGATCCATTCCACTATCCCGAGCGGATATGAAAAGAATAGGGCAGAGTGAGGTAGTGCGAATCTGGCGACACCAATAAAAACCATCGTATTTAGGCAGATTGACGTCCAGAAGGACAAGGTCAGGTGAGCTTTCATTAAAAATCTCCAGTACCCTGTTGAAATCCTCAACTATCACCGTACGAAATTCATATTTAGATAGATACGTGCTTAGAAGGCTTGCGAGCTTAGCATCATCCTCTATGATTAGAATCGTCTCCATAGTTAGCTCCTTTGATCAAATATAAGAATGTGATGGTTCACACGGTTATACAGTAACACGGACTAGGAAAATTATGCAAAAAGGACGTCTAGCTGCCGAAAAATAATATGAGGAGGAGATTAGCTTAGTGCAGCTATAAAGTTGAGATTCGGCGCTGTGAAAGGAAAAATAGGAATTTAATTGCACGAAATACAACTAAAAAAATCTGGAGAGAGAGTTACAAGAGGAATAGTTGCACTTTGTACAATAGATTCTATCAAAAAGACATTGGAATTTGATTCTATTGCACATTCTGCAACCAATTGGTTACCAAAACGTCTTATTATTACAAATGGGTTGAATTCTAATGTACAAAGTACAACAGAATCCTATTTTCCTATAAAAAAGAATGCATCTATTGCACAACCTGCAATAGATGCATCAAAAAAAGTATTCTTAGAAGTCGAACCCGAAACCTAGCACAACGCTCGCACATGACGCTGGTTAGATCATTCTATTGATATTTAACCACAATTGCGTTGCTAATCTGACGCCCAGGGGTCGTGAGATATTTGCCATTGTAGTATAATCCGCTTGATGCGCCGCCATCCAGATTCATGGCTTGATACGCTCCAGCCTGCTTCATCATTTCTGCCAGCTGTGGGATAGTAGCTCCACCAGTGGTCAGCAGAATTAGCTTGTGGTCGCGAGTGAGGCCTAGTGCGCTGCGGGCACCGCCGCCTGTTAAGATTTTGGCATCTTTGAAGCCTTCTGCCGCAACATTAAGAGATACCTTACCATTCACAAGCAGACGTGGTCCGGCTTGGAGCGCCCCCTCCATAGATCCGGAAGCGAAATGGTTCGTAAACTCTAGTCCGGGAATAAGCGAGGCCAGGTGATTGCTGTCATAGGTGAAAATCGTACGGCGATCTCCAGAGCTATTTTTGAGCATTTTTCCACCACTGACCATGTAACCGTAAGGAGCTTTGTAGGCCCCTTTAGTATAGGCATCAAAGAACGTACCATTAATAGCCACTACGGCATTATTGCGCTTGGCTAGACTGCTCAGGTCCTCCACTTTTCCCACCGTATTTCCTGCTAGTACAACGTCGAGCTTCACTTTAGGATGCAGTAGGGATACTGTAACCGTTTGGGCTTTGAAGGATCTGCCGCCCACCTTGAAAGTTTTGCTAGCACTGACAACGGGGGAGGAATCTGCTTTGATAAGTGCGCCAGTCAGTACAGGTACCGTTGATGAAATCCCGTTATTAGTAAGGGTTACAGAAGAGGCTTCCTGATTCCATTCTAATTGAAAGCCCAGCGTTTTGCTGACAAAGGACAAAGGGATATATACCGTACCGTTTTCACTAAAAGCGGAATCGGTTAGTGTAACTGGCTTGTCGTTGACTAGCGCAGCTGCTTGTCCTACAGTAAGTGTAATCTTAGTGTCTGCGTTCGTAATGGTTATACGTTTGTCACTAGCATTCATTTCAGCATGTATACCAGTGAAATTATTTAAGAGACGCAGCGGGATGTACGAGTGATTATTCTTGGTCACATACACGGTGTTTTTCGGAACCGGAGCAGCACCAGCAGTGGAGGAACAAACTGTATAAACCGGAACCAAACATAGTAGAAATGCGAGAAAGAACGGAAACAATAACTTTTTCATATTAACCAAAATCTCCTTATCCTGTAGCTGATGTAAAAAGCGGTAAGGTTTATTATACCTCAAGTTCTAAAACATGGATAACCTCATTTTTCAAATACTCATGGAAAGATTCTGATAGAATGTAGTTACCATTACAAGAATAGTACTAGAATTCAACAACTAAAGGGAGATCTTTATGACTACAATAGGTTTAATTCGCCATGGAAGTACCGCGTGGAATAAAGAAGGCAGAGCGCAAGGGCATACGGATAATCCATTGGATGCTGAGGGTGTGCAGCAGGCGGTTCTTCTTGCTGAACGGCTCAGCACTGAACAATGGGACTATTTATATTCGAGTGATCTGCTTAGAGCGCGACAAACAGCAGAGGTAATTGCAACAAGGCTTGGCATGGAGATCGCCGGTTTAGTGCCAGGTATCCGTGAGATGAACGCAGGGCAGATTGAAGGTACTACGGAACAAGATCGCGTGGAACGATGGGGAAGTGAGTGGAAGAAGTTAGATTTGGGACTGGAAAGTCCCGAGGCTAGTGAGATCAGAGGCAGTCAGGCCATCGAAGATATCGCGGAGAAACATCCGGGCAGTCGTATATTGGTCGTTAGCCATGGTGCGATTTTACGGAGTAGTCTTAGAAGACTTTTTCCAGAACTGAATGTAACTGTTTTGCTCAGTAATACATCTATCACCCGGATTATTAAATCCGATTCGACATGGAATTGTGAACTATACAATTGTGCACGGCATTTGAAGATATAATTAGTGTTCAGATAATGTTCAGAGCATTTTAATATTGTAATTGCTCAGATAGTTAATCATTTTTGTAGTCAGAAGGATGTGCGAATTTAAGGTGGCAGAGGTCCAGATTTACTTACAAACGTTATTCTCCATTCTCATCGCAGCAGCGGCCGGTTATTTAGTGCTAAGACTTTACCGGGATATTTCATCTAAAACGCCTCAAAAAAGAGCGATTCATACCGGTCTTTCCGTGATCATTATCGTCGCCTCCCTATGGATCATGCACCAGCTAGGTGTAGAAACCTTACTGGGAAATGAAGTGGCCGAAGATGGGGTTATTATACCGCTGGTGGTCTATAGTCTTACGATAGCCCTATGTATGTTTTTACTTACACGCATGAATCTAGTATTGGCTGAAAGAGAGCAATTGAAAGAGCTGGCGTATAAGGATGCTTTAACGGGGTTATTGAATAAGAATGGAATGGATCATTTTTGGGATCGATGCAAAGTAAATGAGCAGCTTGCCGTGTTATTTCTGGATCTGAATCGTTTCAAATCGATCAATGACAGCTTGGGACATCATGTGGGGGACTTATTGCTACAAGAAGTGGGTAAAAACCTAATTCAATTCTCCAGCAAAAGAAAACGCCATATTTTCCGCGTGGGCGGGGATGAATTTGTGATTGTCGCCAAAGGTAGCACTCAGAAGGAAGCGGAGCAGCTTGCTGTGCGGATTCTGGAGAAGACGACTAAGAGTTACCAGCTTGGCGAGCATAACTTGTTCGTATCCATGAGTATAGGGATCAGCATAAGTCATGGTAAGGTGGATCATTTTAGGCTGCTAAATGAAGCAGATACAGCGATGTACGCTGCCAAACAGCTTGGTACGGGGCGTTACTCCGTTTATAAGAATTAGAATGAGTTGGTATAAAATACAAGCGGCAGCCATGGATCTTTACAATAGGTCCTAGACTACCGCTATTTTTATTGGACTAACTATTCTCTTTGAAATGAAATTATGCGCCAGGCGAATGAATGCTGTTAGTCACATCCTTGCGGCCTTTCATGAGGAACAAGCAGACAAGAGCAACTGCCATACTAATCGCCGCCACGTAGAACAGGATCGAGTAATCAAAGATATCAATCATAAGTCCGAGTAGTGGAGGCGAACTGATGGCCGCAAGGGAAGAGACGAGATAATACATCCCTGTTCTTGTACCAATACTCTCTTCTGTCCCTGTTGCCACAACATAAGGATAGGAATTGATATTAATACAAGCCCAGAAGACTCCACCTAGCAACAGTAACCCTCGAAGGAGCAATAAGTCCTTTGCAAAACCGACGAGAGCAAAAATGGTCATTAATCCGCATACGCCGATGATGATCATTTTTTTCTTCCCGAATCTTCCGCCCAGCCAACCGCTCGGAATGGCGAATAGCACAAAAGCCAAAGAGAAGAAAGTGAGCGAGAAAGAGGCCGCCTGTTCGCTTAGGCCGAGATGATGTTTGCCATATAAGGTAAACAGTGTCTCAACGCCTTGATATGCTACGAACCAGAAGAAAATCGCCGCTAGCAAAAATACTGTGGTACGGTCAAGCTGACTTCGAAAGGAAATACGAGAGGGCTTGGTGGCAGTAGCTGCTTCTGAAGGAAGCTTCATTTGCACGTTTACGCCGTCCCGATTTTCTTTAATGAAGCGTGATACGATAAACATACATAATAAGGTAATCAGTCCAGCTACGATAAACGGAAGTGCTGGATTGGATTTATACAGGATCGAACCTACACCAAAAGCGAGAATAGAACCGAACCCACCCATGAAATTAATCAGCCCGTTGGCCTTTGTACGCTGCTCTTCTGGCGTAATGTCCGGCATAAGGGCGACGGTTGGTGAACGGTATAAGCTCATGGCCAGATTCATTAGCATCATAAACAACAGAAGTGTAAATAGTCCGGTATGAAACGGAATCAGCATGGTTAGCACGGCAGCGAAAGGCATACCGATCATAAGATAAGGCATTCTGCGTCCAAAACGCGAGGTAGTGCGGTCACTACGGTTGCCAATCCAAGGCTGCAGGAATAAGGCAAAGTAATTATCAATCGTCATCAAGAAGCTGATAAGTGCCACACTATGTACGTATTTTTCTAGAAAAAAGGGTACAAATGCGTTATACAGACTCCACGTAATGCTGATGCTGAAGAAGCCGAATCCGAGCAACCAGACTTTTTTCACACAGTCACACTCCCTTATTATTTAGCTAGAAGCCCAGCCAGCACATCTGGATGATCTGTAATAATACCTGACACTCCAGCTTCGATTAAAGCCTTCATACGCTCTGGATCATTAACAGTCCAAGGATGATAAGCGATGCCATGCTTAGCGGCTTCTTCGACGAATTCAGGAAGCACCGCTTGATGATAAGCATGTAGTGCGTTTGCGCCAAGCGTAGCTGCATAATCCCAAGGACGGTACAGACCTTCCCCGTATAGAATTCCTGTCTTGATCTCAGGTGCGATCGTTTTACTGTGAGCTAATGAATAATGGTTAAAGCTTGAAAAAATCACGCGATCGCTCATCTTGAACTCCCGTACAGCCGCGATAACCTTTTCCTCCATACCCGGGTAAAAGAAAGTACCATTCTTAAACTCGATGTTCAGTACTGTATCTCGACCTTGCAGCAGATCTAACAAATCTTCTAGCAAGGGGAGTTTCTCGCCTTTGAACTCGGGACTGAACCAAGAGCCCGCGTCCACTTCCAGAATTTCTGCAAGGGTTTTATCCTTCACATAGCCGCTTCCGCTTGTCGTACGGTTTAGGGTTTCATCATGAATAAGAACAAGCCCGCCATCCTTGGTCATTTGTACATCGGTTTCAATCCCGGTTGCACCTAACTCAAGACCTTTGCGGAACGCTGCCATAGTATTTTCCGGACACACTGCCGATGCGCCGCGATGCGCAAAATTAACGATGTTTCTCATAAGATATTAATCCCTCCAATTTAGTGGTTGCTATCGCCCTGTAGATGAGGACTACTTTTCATATTCCACACGAAGACAAGAAACCCTGTCTAGAAATACTGACAGGGCTCTATTTCTTGAAATTTAACATACAGTTAACCTTACAGCAATTCTAGCTTCAATGATTCATAGTGCCATAAGGGATCCGTTCCAGCAGACCTGATCCATAGATGTTTTGCAGCTTCAGCTCTGGCATATGAATATAACCGATATAACAGTCGCATACCTTCATTCGGCAGGCTCTTACAGCGGATAGACCTTCCAAGCCATCGCGGTAGAGATTGCCAATGACACCTCTGTCCTTATAGCAGCGTTTCACCAGTCCAGCGCCTTGTACATAAAAGACTTCATTTCCAGCGTTGCAGGTTTGACCAAGACTCTCGTAATCCATAGCATTCACAGCAAAATGCGGATCAATTTTGCTCAGAATGGAAAGATCATCGGCAGTATAGTAATCCGGTTTATCTTTATAAGCATTGACCCATAGATATACACGCTCCGGTAATGCTGCGCGGAGCGAGGCTATAGCAGGAAAGGCGCTGTGGATCCCAACGCACCCTACACTGAAAGGCATATTATTCTCATACAAGGTCATGTATTGCGTTAGAAACTTATCCTCGCTCACCTGTCCGGGGTGATAAGTAGCCCAAAAGGCAGCCTTGTTTCGATTCAGCTTATGAATGAAGTCAAGATTTGCTGAAAGGTTCGTCTGAATCGCTACCTTCTCCACATGCTCCATATTGGAGAGCGAGATCATCGCTTCTTTGTACCAGCGATGAATCAGCCCTTCGCCATAAGGATTGAAAAAGATAGACAGCCGATGGCCCGCTGTACCTTGCAGAGAGGCCCACTCGACAAAGGTTTCCAATCCTTGTCGATCCTTCGCAAGAGTGGCTGCGCTGTCTCTTGTTTTGCCGAAAGGACAGTAGGGGCAGTCATAGTTGCAGGAGGTGAGAGACCCACGGTAGTAGAGGACCGCATTCATGGCAATACGAACCTTTCCATCTGCTCTCGTATCTCTCCTGAAATAAACCAATCACCGATGGAATCGGAGTAGCCCATGCCTTCAGTAGTGAGGCGTAATACTCCATCTTCTTCTTTCCCTAAGCCGGTATGAAGCAGGTTAGACAGTTCAGGATAATCACTCCAGAGTGAACTTTCGAAGCGCAGACTATAATCTTCAAGCCTCAGACCTTCACTATGTAAAATCGCCTTTAGAATAAAGCGGCGCTTCTGTTCTTCCAGACTTAGCACAATTCCGTAATCTGCCGTATCGTAACGATCTGCACTGACGTAATCGGCAATAATGCTCTCGGTTGCTTTACGGCTCACCCCATAACGGGAAGCGTAATGCACATTGCGGGTATAGGACCTAGCCCCGCAGCCTAGCCCGACCATTCCTTCTTCCTGGCAGCTGTAGTCAAGAATGCGTTTATCCGTTCCTGCGGTTTCCTTGGCGAAACGACGCATGGAATATTGGCGATAACCTCTGGCTTTAAGCAGTTGCCCAGCGGCCTTGTAGCAGTCTAGGCGAATATCCTCCTGACGCTGGATATCCCCTGGCTTTACGATGGTATGCTCACGGGTATAGAGCGGATAAATAAAGATTTCCTCAGGATCATAGCTAAGCGTCTGATTTAGCGAATACAGCCAAGAGTCGACGGACTGCCCCGGAAGACCATAGATCAGATCCAAATTTAGAATGGGAAAATCATACTTTCCCAGCAGCTCTAATGCGCGATACACCTCATCCGGATTTTGTGGGCGATAGATGGCCGCCGATTCAGCCGCGACAAAGCTTTGAATGCCCATGCTGACCCGATCCACCGTATATTCTTTTAGAATATTCAGCTTCTCTTCGGTGATCGTCTCCGGTGAAGTTTCCACTGAGATGGAGGCTGAGCTCGTATCCAGGCCCATCGTATCAACGGCAATGTGGAACAAGCGGCGAAGTTGATCTGCCGCCAGTAATGTAGGCGTACCCCCACCAATCGCGAAACGGGCATACGGCTTATGTTTGGTGAACGCAGCCCACTGCTTAGCTTGACGTTCTAGCGCATCTACGTATGTAGCGTGAACATTCGCGCGTTTATCAGGCAAGGTGAACAGGTTGCAGAATCCACAGCGAGCACCGCAAAACGGGATATGCATATATAGAAAAAAAGATTCTGCAGGCTCATCTCGCCATAAGGATTCTAGTGGTATCGGAGGCTGTAGATCCCTGTAAGCTGTTTTGTGTGGATAGGAATACAGATAAGATCGGTAAGGGTTAGCAGTAATATTGTCTTTCCACCCGTGAAGCTCTTCTAAAGAGAAGGACGATAACGTCATAACAGTTCTCCATCCTTTCCTTTTATAAAATAAATTCCCGATAAGGGACGTTCCATACGGTCTCGTGAGCCAAGCGATGCCCCTGATAGCCATCTTCGCCAAAAGCGGTTCCATGATCAGAAAACGCCAGACAGAAGGTAGGATTACTGCGTTCCCGGAAGGCATCGAATAATCGGCCCAGTTCACCATCCACATAGCGGAGTGCAGCGCGCTGGCTGTCTACGGAGTCCTTTTTAGCACCGGGTATAAAATAATGGCTCGGTCCGTGGATGGCTGAGACATTGAGGAACATGAACAATCTTTGTTCGCCCGGAGTATCCTTCAACAGCTTCAAGGCATGATTCACCTGATGCTCTGTGGAACGCGGATTGGTGACCCCGAACGTCATCCGCCAGTAGCTTTGCTGGAAATAGCTTGGTAACACACGAGCGAGTGGATTTTTTTTGGTGAAAAAAATAACGCCCCCAATACAAACCGTACGGTAGCCCTCGGCAGCAAGCCCGGATACGATATCGGGTGTATCGAACAGCCAGGTATGGGGATGCGTCTTCATTCCGGTGTTTCGGGAATGGAACATTCGGATATGTTCCGTCTTATCCGTTGTGGCTGGAGTAGGCAAAAAACCGCCGAAGAAGGCGTGATGAGCCGCATAGGTAAAGCTGCCTGGGGTATGTCTTTTCTCCCATGATCCGGTTCCGCACAAGTTCGGGCAGTTTGATTCTTCCATAACAGCAGCATCATAACGAAGCGTGTCGAGTGTGATCATAAGAATGTCATGAGTGCCGACGATGGTGTTCATATCCATTAAGATAATCCTTCCTTTATAAGCGGTGTGGAGGGAGGTGTGATATAGTCTCTAGCCGACAATACCTTCATTTCCCATTCGTAGGTGCTGCAGCCGCGGTATTTCACATCGTACAGCAAGTCGCCAAATGGATTGACGTCCGCGACAAAACATTGCTGTGAACCCTCGGAGACGAGTACATCGATTCCGGCTACCCCGGAACGGGGAAAAGCAGCCAGTGCTTGCACAGCGGTATTCCGCACCTGCTCCTGTACGGATTCAGACAGACCGGCTTCCGAAAGAGACATCCGCTGGTTGCGTAAATGCAGATTCGTAATTGGTGTAGGGCTGACCCGAGCCACCGCGTGGCAGGCCTCGCGGAGAACGACTAGCTGGCGAATATCGAATGCTTTTCCCTTAAGCCCCGCTTTAGGGATCCATTGCTCAGCATAAGCCCCGTGCCGGTAGATCCAGTTCATAATTCCCGAGATTGTGGCGGTATCCGTGTACCGTCGCAGTTTACCGGAATTATAGTAAATGGGTGGTCGAGTGATGTAATCCTCGACCCCCACTGTTGTTAAGGCGATTTCGGCCCCCGTCACAGGATGGATTTGATAGGCGATCACTCCAGAAGCGGCAGAACCAAAGGCCAGCTTAATGAATACCCGGTGCATGCGCCTGGATAACATCATCTCCCGGAGAGAGTCATAATCCGTAGGCTGCTGATCTTCGCCTACTGGGCGAGGGATTGGAATCCCTGCCTCGCTCAGAATCTGTTGTGTCTGGCGTTTATCGGTCATGGCCGCAATGTCAGTAGGGTCATTTAACCACAGCGAACCTGGACACGCGGTGTTGGCCTCTCGCTGTAGTCTAGCCAGCATTCGGCAGTAGCCACGGAACCATTGTGATGGATGATGCAGGACACCTTGCATTTCCTTCAATTGACGGGCTACCTTCACGCGGAGTGGTCGCGGATCAGGCCTATTGGCGAAGGGATGAAGGGAATCATCCATATCATCCGAATCCGGTGCACCCAGAGCGATAATGGCTCGTTCTATCTCGAAGCAGCTGCCAGGCGATTCCAGTCTCAGTAGCGGAGGAGCTGCACTGAGATCTACTCCGTTATAAACGGAGGACTGACGGGGTATCTGTTTCTTCTGCTCTTCCATAAGATCGCCTAACGATCTTCCTTGCAGAAACTCAGCGTACGATAAAATAATGGCAGGGGGCATTCCAAGATCGGAACGCGCTTGCTGGATGCCGCTAGTCCGTTTATCACCGGGAATACCGATAACGATCATCGGCCTCATGAGAGGCTCACTCTGTGATGGAAGGATAACGCCAGTCTTCCTCATCATCGCTTTCCTGCTTGTCGCTAACATCAACAGGCAATCCACTTTGCTTCCAGCGGCTAATCATCTCGTCAGACATATAATGATGGCTTAGGTTTAATGCTTTTAATTTTTTGATTCTGTCGCTGGCTAGAAGCAATTCCGCCCCCTCATCGCTTAGGGTACCGAGTGATAGATCGAGCGTATCTAGCTGATCCAGAATAGGCGCATTTGCTACTGCACCGGCGATTTCATCTTGTATTTCGCTATTTTTTAATCCCAGATAGGTAAGTTTAGGGAACTTTCCTACTTCTATAAGAGGTAAAATATCTGCGAGGCTTCCGTCAAAGCCGTAGTTATCTACGCCAAGATATAGTTCCAGCTTGTGTAAATTTGGCAATTGGCTGGCTGCAATATTTTCAAGTACGGCTTTACTTAAGCCGCCACTAATAATTATCAGTTCCTCCAGCTTGTCATGCTTTAGCTCTGATAGGCTCAGCTCATTCGCACCTTGAATCGTGAGTGACTGTAGCTCTGGAAAAGCGGGGAGCAGCGGCGATAGATCGCTTTGGGTAATCCAAGAAATCTCGCATTCCTCATAGCCCATCTCGCCTATGAAAAGCTTGCGCAAAGCAGGGAAGCTAGCACTATGCGTAACCAGTGACTCTACAACTTCTTCTGAACTATTTTCGTAGGCTTGCCCCCAATCACCGATAATTAGACTTGTCAGCGAAGAACTTTCAGGGCTGTTACTAAGTTTCTCAATTTCAGTGCCAATTCTTTGGCCTTCTTCGAATTCGTCGTATCCGATACTAAGCTTTACTTCCGTCATGGGCATTCCCTCCCGGAAAAATTTAACTTCGAAAATACCCTATCATCTGTAGCCGAGGGAGTCAAATCACAGGTTTAAATAATTATAGTCAAATTCGTCATGTCATTGAGCTAATCATTTATGGTAGGTTTATGCTAGGGAGAATTACATTATTTTGAAATATAAGAAAGTATACGTTTCAAACTATATTTTATCCTTATATTTCTCGCTAAACGCTTACCGTCCTTATAAGGACGCCGAAGGCGATTATACTGGAAGGAGCTGCTCTGATGAAGATCAAAATTCAGGAATGGATAATAGAAGCGGATATTGCAAAGCTGCAAGCGGCTATGGAAGCAGGCGTAGTCAGCTCAGAAGATTTGGTAGTAGCCTATTTGGAACGGATTCATAAGTACGATATAGACATAAACGCAATCTTAGAAATCAATCCAGAGGCTAAAGACATCGCTAGAGCACTGGATATTGAACGTAGGGAACAAGGAAGTCGGGGAAGTCTACACGGTATTCCTATATTGTTGAAGGATAATATAGATACCGCGGATAAAATGCATACGAGTGCCGGGTCAATAGCTTTAGCAGGATCATTCGCGGCAAAAGATTCCTTCGTAGCTGCGAAACTTCGGTCGGCAGGAGCTGTTTTGCTTGGAAAGGCGAATATGTCGGAGTGGTCTAACTTTATGTCTAGTTCAATGCCAGCTGGGTATAGCTCCCGGGGAGGGCTAGTGCTGAATCCTTACGGGCCTGGGAGCGTATTTGTCAGCGGATCTAGTTCTGGACCTGCGGCAGCTATTGCGGCGAATTTGGCAGCAGCCTCGATCGGAACGGAAACCGCGGGATCCATTGTTGGGCCTGCCTGTCAGCATGCTCTCGTCGGGATCAAACCAACGGTCGGATTAGTCAGTCGTACTGGAGTGATTCCTATTTCAGTTAGCCAAGACACGCCTGGACCTATTGCTAAGACGGTTACGGATGCGGCGATTATTTTGGGGTCATTAACGGGAGTAGATGACAAGGATGAAGCAACAATATCGAGCGAGAAGCATGCTTTTGCGGACTATACTCCTTTTTTAGATAAAAGCTTTATACGGCAAGCAAGAATAGGTATCCCACGGCATTATTATAACCATTTAGATGCAGAGCGACTTTCAATTATGGAAGCAGCAATCCAGACTTTGAAGAATGAAGGGGCTACGATTATAGATCCGGTGACGCTTTACGTTGAACAACAAAACTGGAATAATGATGTGATCTGTTATGAATTTAAAAAGGGGCTCAATGCGTATTTATCTGGGGTAGATGATTCCGTTCCGATTCACTCTTTGCAAGAACTGATAGCGTATAATGAGATCCATGCTGAAATCGCATTACAATATGGGCAAGACACATTAACTAGGTCAGAGGAAGTAACTTTAACCGAAGAAGAATATCAGCAAAAGAAACAAGAATACAGAAAGCTAGCGCTCGAGCAAGGAATAGATTACGTGTTGGAACAATATAGTTTGGATGCATTATTACTGCCAGGTGATGTAGATGGTATGTATATTGCGGCACGCTTGGGGTATCCGTTAATTACCGTTCCGGCAGGGTATGTAGAACAGGGCATTATTGATGCTGATGGTGATCCTACTCGGGGGCCCTTTGGTGTAGTTTTTTCCGGAAAAGCCTATAGTGAGCCTACGCTCCTATCCATAGCCTATGGGTTTGAACAAGCTACACAGCATCGTGTTCCACCGCAACTGGATTAGGTATTGACTACTTTATTATAGAAGGAAGAGATCAGCTTGAAATATTGTCTTGAATGTGGAACGGCGTTAGTAATGAAAGAAAGCGATGGGGAAGGGCAGGTACCTTATTGTAATGCATGCGAAATGTTCCGATTCCCTATTTTTAGCACGGCGATCAGTACAGCAGTATTAAATCGGGATATGAATAAGATTCTATTGATCCAGCAGTATAACCGACCAGATTATATATTGCTTGCAGGGTACGTGAACAAAGGTGAAGATGCGGAAACCACACTTATTCGTGAGGTAAAAGAAGAGGTAGGAATTGATATTGTAGCTTATGAATATATGCGCAGCTTGTATTTCGCACCTTCTAATACGCTGATGCTGAATTTTATAGGTGTTGCAGATACGGAGGACTTAAGTCAGGTGAGTGCTGAGGTAGATCATGCAGAATGGTTTACTTTGGAAGAGGCCGTCAGTGCTATTAAAAAGAATAGTCTAGCCGAAACCTTCCTGTTGGCGATTATTGAAAAATTGCATGCAGATCAGGTACAGGTAAATCCAGTGTCGGTAGGAGGAACAATGTAAGATGATAGTATATAGCTTTCAGCTGAGAAGATAAGTTTGACGATGCCGATGGAGCAAGAGATTCTTGAGCGGAGGTAAAACAATGTTTAATCAAGAGAAAAGAACAATGACGACCGAAAGATTGATTTTGAGACCCTTTGAATTATCTGATGCAAAACGTGTCTCTGACCTCTGCAATAATTATAATATCTACAAAAGTACGTTGACTCTACCTTATCCATACACTATCGAATGTGCAATATCATGGATTGAAGCTCATGAAGAGAATTTTATCAATAATATGTATTATGAGTTTGCGATTACTGATAAAAGTACAAACGAGCTTTATGGAGCTATAGGACTGACAAATAAGCAAGCACACAGAAATGGTGAAGTTGGATATTGGATCGGTGAGGAATATTGGGGGAAAGGGTACGCGACTGAAGCGACAAAAACGATCATTGCGTTTGCTTTCTCAGATAAGCATTATCATAAAGTCTTTGCTAGACACTTTGCTTCAAATCCCGCCTCTGGGAAGGTGATGCAAAAATGTGGCATGGTGGAGGAAGGCATATTCATGCAGCATATCTATAAAGAAAATAAATATGATGACCTTATTCATTATGGAATTATTAACTCTGAAGGTTAAGCTACATGAAGTGAAATTTAAAGTTTTTACAAGCTAATAGAACAAAAAGGAGCCGAGTGGCTCCTTTTTGCTGTGCAGTAAGGGCTATACAAATTGTTACATGGATTTATTGCGATAGGTGCGCGGCGTTGTGCCGACGATCTTTTTAAAAGCACGACCAAAATAGGAGAAACTGTTAAAACCCACGGCTTCCGAGATTTCTGTGATCGGCATGCTAGTATTTGTGAGCAGCCGCTTGGCGTGGTGAATCCGTGTTTGGATTAGAAAATCGGTTATAGTCAGACCAATCGTTTTTTTGAACAAATGACACAGATAATACGGATTGATATATAAATCCTGTGCAAGCTTTTCGAGCGAAATATCAGCGGTGAAGTTTTTGGATAAATATTTTACCGCTTCTTCGATTTTAACATTAATTGTATTTCTCTCAATGGGCTCAAGACCATGCTCTTCTCCGCTAAACACAAGGCGGTGTATTTCAAGCAGCATCTCATTGAGGTAAATTCGCATAGCCAAAAAGTCACCAGTATTCAGCTTTACATATTCTTCTTGCAGTCGATCTAGGAGATATTCGAAATGACGCAGACGTTCACCGCTCATTCGTATATGCCTATGCTGGTTTCTGCGGTCAAACATACCGAGAAATCGTTGCTGAATTTCAGAATCCAGGAGTTCAGGGAGAAAGTGGATGGCGGTACGTGTGCTGGGCACTTGCAACTTAGGAGAACTTTTATGAGATTCTAGGGAGCTTATCAGAATCAAGTCGTTGCCTTCAAGCGGATAGATATTTTCTTCTATTAAAAAATAACCAGTGCCTTCGTGAAAAATATAGATCTCAAATCCGGCATGGGAATGGAAGTTCATGTAAAAAGTTTGTTCAGTTTCTCTATACTTCATATGAATGGGTAGTTCTTGCAATTTATTGTTCACGAAAACGTCAGTCGATTGGTAAGTTCGGTCTTCCATACTCCACTCCTCCTGTATTAGAATGCGCTTTCATACATCATATAGGCTCGTAATCAATAAAGCAATATCGGTATGGTTTTACGCAATTCATCGAGAGAATTGCATCCGTTTTCATAATATACTTGGATTCAGGCCGCTAATAGCGCCGTTGGGAGGTGGCGATATATTGTATGGCGGTATTCAACCAGAGGAGTGGAATTAAAGAAATGATTATTGAAATAAATGAACAAATAAGACATGCTGCTGATCGTGTGTATCGATATATGACGGAAAGCAGATCTACCGATTGGGGAATGAACATCAATGAATGGGACTGGGTCCCTGGTGTAGGTACGATGGCATTGCTGCATTATTACGAGAAGACGGGAAACCAGGAAGTTCTTGATTATTTAATTAGATGGGTCGAAAGAAATCAAGAAAAAGCAGGACGTATGAAAGTTATTAATTCGATGGCGCCGTTCGCCATTTTTCCCAGGCTGTATGAATTAACCAAAGAAACCTATTATTTGGACCAAGCGAAACAAATCTCTCAGTGGATGGTACGAGAGGCCCCGAGAACGCGAGAAGGTGCATTTGAGCATACCGTCACGGAGAAAGGTAGCTTCCCAGAGCAGGTATGGGCAGATACAATGTTTATGGCTGTACTACTGCTTGCCCGCACAGCCAAATTAACGCAAGATTCGGATCTTGCAAAACAGGCTTTGGAGCAGGTCAGCTTGCATATGCGGTTGCTGCAGGACGAAGTGACCGGGGTTCTATTCCACGGCTGGAACAGTGCCGAGAGAAATCATTTATCCGCTGCCAGATGGACGCGGGCGAATGCATGGGTTTGTATAGCCGTACCTGAAATCTTGCAGGACATCGTAGGACTAGTCACAATCCCGTCTGATATAAGGTCTAGCTACAAGCGCATGATGGATGGCTTAATCAAATACCAAAGCAGCAACGGTCTATGGCACACGGTAATGGACCGGACAGACTTTTACCAAGAAACGTCGGGAAGCGCGGGTATTGCCTGCGGAATACTGCTGGCTATCCGTACAGGTCTGTTGGAAGAAACCTATGGAGTACACGTGTTAAAAGCTTTAAAGGGTGTTTTGGGATGTATTAATACTGCCGGAGAAGTAAGCAGTGTTTCCGGAGGTACACCGATCATGCCGACCATCGAGGCGTATCAAACGATTGAGCGTATACCGACCTTGTATGGTCAAGGGCTTGTGTTGATGCTCTTTTCGGAGTGCTTCGGAAATGAGTAAACGAAAGCTATTTTTTGTTCTGGAGGGTTAGGTATGAACTTACAAAAGTCAGCGTCACCTCTGACCAGCCCCCGAAAGGGATCGGTATTGCGCAGCATGTATCGCTATCGCAGGTTGTATGTGCTCGCGCTTCCCGGCATCATATATTTTATTATTTTTCATTATGTGCCAATGTGGGGCGTGTTGATCGCGTTTCAAGATTACAGTCCGTTTCAGGGTTTTTTCGGAAGTGATTGGGTCGGGTTTAAACATTTTATTGACTTCTTTCAAGGGGACAATTTTATCAGGTTGCTAAGTAATACACTCGTGATCAGTGTGCTGAAGCTTATCTTTTTCTTTCCTGCACCGATTGTACTGGCGCTTTTACTGAATGAGGTTCGGAATGCACTTTACAAGCGATGGGTGCAAACGATCGTCTATTTACCTCACTTCTTATCGTGGGTCATCGTCATTGGGATCTATTCACTGATGTTTTCTTCAACAGGCTTCGTCAATGAGCTTGTAGTCATGCTCGGAGGAACGGTCAAGAATTGGATGATGATGCCTGAGCTATTTAAAATAACCATCGTACTTCAAAATATCTGGAAGGAAACAGGGTGGGGAACGATCATCTTTCTCGCTGCACTAAGCAGCGTATCACCTGAACTCTATGAAGCAGCGGTAATGGATGGAGCAAGCCGCTGGCGTCAGTTGTGGAACATCACGCTTCCTTCGATCCGCCCAACCATCATCATGATGCTGTTACTGCAGCTTGGCCATATTCTTAATGTCGGCTTCGAGCAAATCTTCTTGATGCTGAATCCGCTCGTTATGGATGTTGGTGATGTATTTCCTACTTTTGTGTACCGTGAGGGTATTCTTCAAGGGGACTTCAGCTTTGCCTCAGCGGCGGGTTTGTTCAACTCTCTGGTAGGACTCATCTTAATTCTGGGTGCAAACAAGCTGACCAAAAAACTGGGTGAAGAAGGAATATTCTAAAGAGGTGAAATTATGAGATTCAAAAGAACCCTTGGCGAAAGATTGTTTGACCGCTTGAACTATGTACTACTTGCTCTTGTGTCGGCTGCCATGTTGCTACCCTTTGTCAATGTGCTTGCTTCTTCGCTTTCTACCGGGGTTGGGCTGAGCAGAGGGGGTCTTGTTCTCTGGCCGCGTGGCTGGTCACTGGAGGCATACAGCTATATTTTCAAACAAGGGGATTTAATTCGGGCTTTGGGCGTTACCATCTTTATCACCGTAGTAGGAACAGCGCTAAATCTAATCGTTACATTTACGCTCGCGTATGCACTATCGAAATCGCATTTGCCGTTCCGTAATCCGATGCTTATGATGGTGTTCTTTACTACGCTGTTCAGTGGCGGGATGATTCCAACATTTATTCTAGTTAAAGATCTGGGGATGCTGGACAGTCTTTGGTCGCTTATCATTCCCGGAGCGGCAAGTGCATTTAACATCATTATCGTAAAATCATTCATGCAGACGATTCCAGATGGGCTCGAAGAGTCAGCGACGATTGACGGATGTACGGAATTCGGTACCTTTTTCCGCATTGTGATTCCTGTGTCTATGCCAATCATAGCGACCATGATCCTGTTTTACGCCGTCGGACATTGGAATGAATTTTTTCAAGCGATATTGTATATCAACAACCCACTCAAATGGCCTATGCAAGTGTTCTTGCGCCAAGTGCTTCTGGTATTGAGTTCATCGGAGCTTAACGCTTCCATGATTGATCAGGATCAAATGATGCAGCTGGCTGAACCTATCAAAATGGCGATGATTATTGTGGCTACAGCACCGATTGTTATTGTTTATCCTTTTTTACAAAAGTATTTCGTGAAGGGTGTCATGATCGGTTCAATCAAAGGGTAGATTTCCCCTCGATAATTAAAGTAAGCGATTTATTCCAAGGAGGAATATCAAATGAAAATGCTGTCTAGAAAAAATGTTTATACCTGCTTCACTGCCCTGATTGGGGGAACGCTCGTCTTGTCTGGCTGTGGCAATTCGAAGGGAGGTAGTTCTGAGGGGACTGCCAATGCTCCATCCAAGCCAGTGCCAATTGAGTTCTCGATGAACGTGAACACTGTTCCAGATGTTAATAACAATGAGGGAATCAAATGGTTGAATGAAAAGTTCAATATGGATCTAAAATTCACACCGATTCCAAACTCTAATTTTAAGGAAAAATTCAATGCGATGGTCGCTTCTGGCTCGATGCCTGATGTATTTACCTTTAATTTCGATGCAACTGCGATCAAGCTCATCAAGCAAGGAGCCGTCGCTCCGCTCGACGAGTACATTTCGGAGTACCCGAATTTGAAATATACCCAGCTTCATTATGATAATGTCAGCTATGATGGGAAGGTTTACGGTATTCCTATTGCACGTTCATTGCTCGCTGCTCCAAACGCGCCGCTGATCCGCCAAGATTGGCTGGATAAATTGAACTTGCCTGTTCCGAAGACATTGGATGAGCTGTACGCTACCATGCAGGCGATGACAAATAATGACCCGGACGGCAACGGGAAGAAGGATACGTATGGGCTGCAGCTTGGTGAAATTACTGGTCGAGCAGGCGATTTCAATGGACGGGAATTTTGGGGAACAGGCGACCTGTTATACAGTTTCGGTCTTGACGGCTCGGGCTGGGTGCTGAAGGATGGTCAGCTTGTTATGAACGAAACACTGCCTGAATATAAAGTTTATCTGGATTGGCTGAAAAAAGCTGTCAGCGAAGGCTTGGTTGATCCTGATTTCGTCTTGAACCAAGCGAATGAGGCACAGGATAAATTTTTCAAAAACGGAAAAGGCGGAATTGCCTTCGACTTTGTTTCGATGATCCGTAATTTTACTTCGACCGTTCCAGTGACTACACCTGGGGCTAAGCTAACTGCATTTGAACCTCCGGTTGGACCTAATGGCGAAAGCGGAGTTGTATCTGGTCCGGGTAATGTCGGTGTCATCTTTATCAGTGCTGAGGCCGCGAAAGATAAGAATAAAGTGAAGACGATTCTGCAATGGCTTGACTACGGTCCGTCCACGGAAAATGGTTATGTTGTAGACGGTGTACAGAAATACAACAAATTGCAAAACTATGGGCTTGATGGCGTTACCTTCAAAACGAATAGTGACGGCAGTGTTGAAGTGACCGATAAGGATAAGCTGAAAAAACTTGGAGGCGGATATATTTTGCCAACTCAAGCACTTCCGAATCCGGAGAACACGAACTATACAAAAGATTCGGATGATCCTGAAACATTGGCACTGGAAATCGCTGCTAACGATATTTTGCTAAAGCATCTGAAAGTAAGCCCCATCGCCGGACTTCATTCCCCTACAGAACAAAACACTCCGGATATGTACATGGATCTTGTAAAAGCCAAAGTGAAATACGTCATGAGTCAATTGAGCTCTGAGGAATGGGACAACGCGCTTAAATCGTTCATGGACAAAGATGGTACAAAAGTGACGCAAGAATTTAATGAATCACTGAAAAACGCTAAAAAATAAAGCTTCTCCCCCGGTTTCCGGGGGATATTTTCAAATTATCCTTTGTAAAGGAAGGGCAAGACATATGATGAATTCATCAATCCAACAGGTCTACAAAGATGTTGTAGAGAAGCAGTGGAAGGATTTCGACAAGCAGTGGCTTGCACTTAAGACTAGGAGAGGCCCAACCTACAATTATCATACTAATGTGCGCGACGCAGAGGTTCATATGATTCGTGAATCGTTTTATTTCGCCTTATCTTTACTAGACCGCCAAGATGAGGGCGATGCCGAACTTGCGGCGCAAATGATCGGTCGTCTGCTCGACTTCCAGGAGCTAGATAGAGAACACCCTTATTACGGAATTTGGCCTTATTATATGGAAGAATCAGTCGCCGATATGGCCTCTCCTGATTGCAATTGGGCTGACTTCTGTGGGAAAGCGCTCATTCAGGCCTATGTGGATCATGGCGATAAGTTGCCGGCTGAACTACAGGGTCCAATTAAGAATTCACTGGAGGCAGCTGCTGAGTTAATTAAAGAGCGCAATGTATTACCCTCGTATACGAATATTTGTATTATGGGGACTTACGTAGCACTGCTTGCAGGGGAACTGCTCGACAACAAGGACTTGTTCACTTACGGACGGAGTAAATTGAAGCTTCTGCATGAATATTGCACACTGCATGGTGCATTTACGGAGTACAATAGTCCGACTTATACCATTGTAGCGATTGAAGATTTGTCACTTATGCTCAGACATATACGGGATACAGCCAGTTTAGAAATGATCCGTGAACTGCATGACATGGCGTGGGCTTCCATCGCCGAACATTATCATAGCACTACTGGACAATGGGCAGGACCCCATAGCCGATCATACGAAACGCTGCAAGGCAACGGATTATTGTCATTCTTACAGCTTGCAGGGCAGGGACGTCTCCATTTCTTGGATGAGGATGAGCTGGAGATCAGCGCGCTTTGGGTACGTGTCGGGTTAAATATGCCGGAACAATATGTGTCTTATTTTAAGGAGTCACGCGCAGCTTCATACTCGGAAAAGGTGATAGTTAAAGGAGCTATTCCGGTAGTTGCATCTTCTTACCTGACGCCTGAATTAGCTCTTGGTTCTTTTAACCATTGTGATCTGTGGAATCAGCGCAGACCACTGACCGCGTACTGGGGAGAGAGAGGGCATGCTTCCAGCCTGCGTTTCCGCTGTCTTCATGACCAATATGATTTTAGTTCTGGATTGCTACACACGGTTCAGCATCGTGGTATGCTGCTTGGCATCGCTCATTTCTGTGCGGATCATGGTGACAAACATTTTGTCTTGGACCCTATTCATGGAGTGGTGAAAGCTACCTCCTTACTCTTTCGATTTGAATTCGGTGGAGAACGAAGTCAGCTGGTGATGCCGGAGCAGATAGAAGCGGGCAAACCGCTGTTAATCCGTTCTCCATATGTAACGATTGGGCTTGTGTTTGATGATTACCGTTTTGGAGCTTATATACCGCAGCTTCGCGTGATAGAAGAAGAAACAACAACTTCTCTGGAAATCATCCTATATGAAGGAGCGATTAAGGAGTTAAAGTTAACCGAACTAAAGGAAGCACATCTTGCGTTCGGATTAGTGGTTGAAAATGCGAATGGTTCAGAGGAAGAAATACTTGCTAAGCTTGCCGGTATAAGTATGGTAAACAAAGATGGGCAGTTACAGCTTACTTATGAGGATCCGTGCAAAAAGTTGAAATTACAGGTACCAACCGGGGTATTGCCATTCCGTCAAACGATGGAGCAGGCTGCTGGAAGGATAGGAATTAAGATCGAAGCGGGAGCGCCGATATGGTCGGTGTAAAAGGAGGAGCAGCTTCACGCTCGCTCCGACAAAAACATGTAAGAGTAACTATTAAGGTGTGGGAGGTCAACTATGAAGGATAGATTGAAACGAAACCCAAGCAAACGGTGGTACTCGCTGGTACTCACCATACTGTTCACAATCACTGCCGGTAGTCCGGCAGTGAAAGCTGTCGGGCTAACGACCATGACACCGGACACACCGATCTATTACGATAGGGTAGACAATGTCTATCCTAATTTGGCCAGAAGTGAAGTAATGCTGGACTTTTTTGAACAGAACCTCATTGCCAATCAACAGCCTGATGGACGTTTTGACAATTATCCGCAAAAAGTATATGTCACAGGAGATACCTTAACCGCAGGAAACGTTACAGATAATTACGGTTTTGAGTCCGGTGCATCTGGCATAGCGGAATGCTGGAGTATTATTGACGAAGCCGAAGGAGCAGAAGAACAGGTAAGTGTCACTTGGCAACAGGATGTTTCGGCGGCTCTGGAGGGTAAGAGTTACTTTAAAATGACAGCGCATTCATTTGGCGGTGCTGCGCTCGTACAGCATATAAGTAATCCGCTACATGTTTTGGTGGACTACATAAATCCCGCTGACGTAACGCTAAAGCCTGGCAGCCTGATGATTTTCAGCGCTTTCTATAAAGCGGATCAGGTTATGACAACACCACAAGGTCAGGGGATTTACGGCAAAGTCACATTTGTGGATCAGGGTGGTACCCCGATTGGAGACCCTTATGTGTTCAATGCTGCATCCAGTGCGGTAGACTGGCAAGAGATTCGCGGGCTTGTGACGGTTCCTCCACAGCAGCCTGCTGGCATTATTGTGCAAGTAGGCTTGGATGAGAGTAAAGGAACCGTAATGTGGGATGGTGTCCGTCTGATGCGTGTGAACACATCGGTTGGAAGCGATCAGATTCCATATGCAACGAAAGGAACAGCAGCAGTTCCGAACGCCGGATTTGAATCGTCTGTTTCATGGACGCCGGTGACAGAAAGCGGATCGGTGGATTCCATAACACCGTCGGTCGCTGGAGGTTATAGTGGAAAGGGTGGCCGAATTGTGTCCTCATCCACCTCGGCTGTCGCTCTTCTGAGCAATACGCTGTCCGCATCTGGTAACGGGACGCGGCAGTTTGGTGGGGATTATCGCATTTTCAACGTGAAGTACAAAACAGAACCGGGTTTTACCTCTACCGAAGAACATGGCGTAGAAGCTCGTCTTATCTATCTTAATCAAAGGAAGGAGCAAATCGGCAGCCAGAGCTTTTATGGAGATCCGACAGGGGGAGAGTGGAAGGGGATCAATGGCGTCTTCGATACTCCATATCCGGTTTATTATGTGCGGATCGAACTGCGGAGCAATCATGCCCAAGGCAAGGTAGTCTTTGATAATGTCTCATACATTGGTGTAGATCAACAGGCCAGCAGTACGGAGGCTGGCTTCGGTACGATAGGGATGCTCGCTTTCAACTGGGTCCGCGGCGGTAAAACAGACGAGGTGCTTGCCAAACGTGCTAGAGACGGACTTGATTTTTATTTAAACAATAGAGTCACAGCAATCGATAATATTGCTAATGCAAGCAAGTTAATGCCCGGTCAGGCTAACAGTGGGACAGCTTATGTTCCATACAGCGTAAGTGGTGCTACAACAGGGGCGGATTATCCAACGACAGCCTTTGGTCTGCATAACTTGGCTACTGCTATCGAGTATGGAGACGACTTGTTTACGCCACAGCAAATGGAGGATGCCAAGGAGAAAGCTTTGTCAATGTGGAAATGGCTCACTCGGGTAAGCCAATTCAATACACAGCAGTCTATGAACCAATCACTTGTCGCTTTGTTAGGTGGGATTCAGATGGCGAACCTGATCCAGGATGATGCGTTGAAAAGAGAAATTCGCGATTATTATGCCGCAGGCATCGACGGCACAAATCTCCCGATAGCGTCTGGTGGCATGCGCAAGGCCGCGCGGCAAAATATAGATGGTTATGATATTTTTTACGAGGTTAATGGATTTGACGTGAGTTATGCGGGCGTTTCGTTAAGCGACTTAGCCGGTATTATGCAGGCTCTTCCCTATCAGGATGCTGGTTATGGTGATGTGAAGGAACTGCTATATCAGGATGGCTTGGAAATGGCGAACTATTTCAACATGCGTATGTCCGCGGATGGGTGGATTTTTGCGGGATCGCGGCATAACGAGGGCGGCAGCTCAGCTTATAATATGGGGAACTTTTCAGGGCTTTCGTACTGGGGTCATGCACTGCAAGTGGATCTCGGTCGTTTTTTGATCAAATCGTTCGGCTCTCCTGTAATGTCATACGGGGATACAGCCAATTTGGGACATCTAGCGGTACATGGTCCGCTGCAAATGTACGAAACAATCAAGCAATATCCATGGGATCGTACTCAGCAGCAGAAGCTGGAAGATAGCAGCATGCGCAAAGGAGAGGTATCGGTTTATTTTAAATCCGATTCCAAGCAGCCGCTTAATATTTCTGTATCCGGCACCGATTTCATGGAGAGCCTGCACGATACCGGAAAGGATGATCCCGATAAACTAGGCTTCCCAAAAATCGATCGAGTGAACGGTTGGTATGCAAAAGGGGCTGACGGAAACTGGAAATACGATGATATCAAACAGCTTACAGTGAGTTATGAGCTTCCCTCTTATTATGTACACCAAGATGAAGGTACGACAGCGAATGAAGTTAATTTGACGAAGCAATATTACATCACCGACGGCAAATCGTTATATAACCTTTTAGCGGTCCGGTTCGGGTCTGCTCAAAGCTATTTATCACTTGGTGAACTGATCGGCTTGCCATATATGTCTGTACCGAATCGGGTGTATATTCCGGGGGAGAATGAGCTTGATCGGATTCGTATTAATGGTCTTTACGGCACGGACGGTACGCCACTGCTTGATTTAGCTCAGGATAGCGGTTCTGTATCAGCACCTGCTTTTGTGGCGGGGACGGCCAGAATTACCGGATTCCCGATGTTGAAGGCGGATAATGCACCCGCTGGAGGAGCAGCAAAGCCGACATGGTTATCCATTGCAGATGAGGGGGCGCTAAGCGCAGGATTTGTTACTGCACACGGAAAAATTATGGATGATTTATATTCAAAAGCGTTATGGGATCCAACGAATGTTCGTTCATCCGCGAACAACGGAAATATCGTTCAGTTCGCCAACAGCGACAAGATTACTGTTCAAGTAACGGACAGTACACTTCCTGTATCCTATAAAGAAGGAGACTGGGTCTACTTCGTTAGTAAAATCGAGCCTAATGCAGAGGCGTCCGGTTTTACAGTCAAATCGGTTGCGAAGTATACAGGACGAACGGACGTACTTCGTGTATTGATGATTGAAGATGAAGGGATGCAACTGGTGTTGTATGACGGGCACTCCCTGTTTATTGATAAAGGGGGGAAAGCAGCTTTAATTGATGGTCATCTCGTTCAAGGATCAGACTTGTCTTTGCTTAGGGGACAACTAGACCGTTCATTAGGAGACGATCCAGAACAATTTTCATATATATTAGATTTGAACGGGGACGGCCAAATTGATGCTGATGATTTGGAATTAATGTCAGTGAATCAACTTCAGACAGAGTAGTATCAAAAAAAGGAAGAAGCCGCGAGGACTTCTTCCTTTTCAAATTATTTAAGCTTATATACACGAGCTTCATAAGGACGAAGCTGAATTGTGTTTATTTCTTCTTCTGGATTTACTTCGTAGTTGGCAATAAGCAATTCCTTCGCTTGGAATTTCACAGTAGAAGGAAGTTCGAAGGTTGCAGGCTCTCCAAAGAAATTCAATACAACCAGTAGCTGTTCTTCTCCAAGAGTACGCAGATAAGCATATACCTGCTCATTCTCCTCGGCCAAGATAGTATAGTTTCCGTATACGATAATCTCATGCTGCTTACGCAGTTCAATTAGCTTCTTATAGTAGTGGAAAATAGAATCGGGATCAGCCAGTGCCTTATCTACGTTGATATCTTTATAGTTAGGGTTCACAGCCAACCACGGAGTGCCGGTAGTGAAGCCAGCCTGCGGTTCCGAGTTCCATTGCATCGGCGTACGGCCATTGTCCCGGCCTTTGATGTAAATGGAATTCATAATTTTTTCTTCCGAGTGTCCGGCAGCCAAGTATTCCTTATACATATTTACAATTTCAATATCCTTATAGTCATCGATGGAAGCAAATTGTACATTTGTCATGCCGATTTCTTCACCTTGATAGATGTAAGGTGTACCTTGGAGCGTGTGAAGCAGTGTTGCTAGCATTTTGCCAGACTCTTTCGGGAACAGCTTATCATCTCCAAAGCGTGATAGCATACGCGGCTGATCATGGTTGTTCATATACAGGCTATTCCAACCCTTACCGTCGAGTGCGACTTGCCACTTGGAAATAATGGACTTAATGTCCGCCAGCTTCCAAGGTTGTACATTCCATTTACCTCCAGGACCGGAATCGACGTCCATGAGCTCGAAATGGAATACCATGTTCAGCTCATTACGATCCTCGGAAACATACAGTGAAGCTTCTTCTGGAGTAACATTAACAGCTTCGCCCACTGTCATGATATCGTACTTGGATAGCACCTCACGGTTCATTTCCTGCATATACTCATGTACGCGTGGACCGTTAACGAAATAGTCTCCACCGAAGTGGTACGCAGGCTGTTCTCCGTTACTTTCCCCAGAAACGCTAGGTAATTCCGGTACCTTGGAGATCAGGTTGATTACATCCATGCGGAATCCGTCAATTCCTTTATCCAGCCACCAGGTCATCATATCGTAGATTTCCTTGCGGAGCTTTGGATTGTCCCAATTTAAATCCGGTTGTTTACGGGAGAAGAGATGGAGGTAATATTCCTCCGATTTCTCATCGTATTCCCAAGCTGATCCACTGAAGAAGGAGCCCCAGTCGTTCGGCGGCTGGCCGTCTTTTCCAGGACGCCAGATATAATAATCACGATAAGGATTATCCTGCGATTTGCGGGACTCAACGAACCAGGCATGCTCATCTGAGGAATGGTTGACCACAAGGTCCATAATCAGCTTCATGCCACGGCTGTGAAGACCAGCAAGCAGTTCCTCCCAATCGGAGAGCGTTCCGAAATCATCCATAATACTTTGATAATTACTGATATCATAACCGTTATCGTCATTAGGCGACTGGTACACTGGGCACAGCCACACCACGTTGACACCAAGATGATTTAAATAATCGAGTTTCGAAATAATCCCTTGCAGATCACCAATACCATCCCCGTTACTGTCTTTAAAGCTGCGGGGGTAAATTTGATACACTACGCTTTCTTTCCACCATTTTTTATCCAAGGTTGTAATCTCCTATCTCTATATAGACTTACTATTTTATTTAATGGACCCTGATGTAAGTCCGCTGATAATCCATTTTTGTGCGAACAAATAGACGATGAGCATCGGGGTTAATGCGAGCAAATATGAAGCGAAAGCTAAGTTGAAATCTGTACTGAACTGCCCCTGGAATACATATTGTACCAGCGGAAGTGTGTAGGAATCCTGATCGCCGAGCAGAACCAGCGGTAGCATAAAGTCATTCCAAGTGGATAGACAAGACAGGATACCGATCGTTGCACTAACAGGAGCAAGAAGTGGAAAAATAATCTTCCAGAACGTTCCGAAGGTCGATGCACCGTCTACTGTAGCCGCTTCTTCCAGTTCATACGGAATGGAACGGATATAACCGGTGTAAACAAATACGTTAAAGGCCAGACCATAAACGACGTATAGAATAATAATCCCTACAATGTTGTTCATGTGCAGGTCGGTAGTCACTTTGACCACAGGCAGCATAATAATCTGGAAAGGGATAAACATAGCGCTAATAAAATAGAAGTAAAGCACTTTGAAAAATCTTCGTTTCATATTTCGTGCAATAGCATAGGCTACCATGGAGTTGGTAAGCAATATGAACACAACTGTTGTAATGGTAATCACGGTACTATTTCCTAATGCATTGAAGAAATTCGTTGCCTTAATCGCATTGGAGAAGTTCTCAAAATGCAGGCCAGTTGGCAGTGAGAAGATAGATTGAGCCATTTCCTCGGGATTCTTGAGTGCGATGGCAATGGTCATGTACAGCGGAAACAGGATCAGTAGTGAGCCTAGGGCGATAAGAATCGTTACAGGCCAATTGGTTGATTTTTTGATCATAAGTCCATCTCCCGTTTCTGCAGAAATTTAAGCTGAAGGGCGGAGATAACGACAATCACGATAAAATAAATTACGGCGTTCGCCGATTGATAAGCAAATTCTCCGCCTTGGAAGCCGCCTGTGTAGATTAAGTGGGCAATAGATTGTGTCGAACGACCTGGACCCCCGCCTGTCAAAGCGACGATTTGGTCAAATACCATCAGACCGCCCTTCATTGCGAGCACCATATTGATGGTGAAGAAGGAAGCAAGCATTGGGAACGTAATGCTCCAGAATTCTCTCCAGCGGCTAGCGCCGTCCAGATTGGAAGCTTCGTAAAGATCATGAGGAATGGTTTGAAGACCCGCCAGATAGAGAATCGTGTTATAAGCAATCCCCTGCCAAACGGCTACAATGACGATACCGATCCAAGCCCAGTCGGAGTTACCGAGAATGTTCTGTGATAGGAATTCGCTGCCGATTTTCGCACCCCAAATAGGGAATACATTAGCGAACAAGTAGTTAAAAATAAAACCAACAATCAATACGCTGAGGATATTCGGCAAGAAATATACGCCACGGAAAAAGTTTTTAGCTTTAATTTTGGCGTTAAGTCCAAGCGCAATCAACAAGCTGATGATATTGATAAGAATAGTGGTTAGAATGGCATATTTAAAAGTGAACACATATGAATTCAACACATTTTCATCTTGAAAAATGTTAATGAAGTTCTTAAATCCTACGTAATCAAAGCTGTCACTAAAGCCGTCCCAGTTCGTGAACGAATAATATATACCCTGGATTGCAGGAAAGGTATGGAAGGCAAAGAAAAGAAGTAATGCCGGTATAGTCATCAGATAAAAGGCGACTCGGCGTTTGGCCATCATGTAATCCTCCTCATTGTAAAAGCGAAAGAGAAGAGGGGGAGCCCCGTTCTCTTTCGCGGTTCATGTTTGTCTGATCAGTTTATTTCCGGTTAGCTACTTTATCCCATTCCTTATCAAGCTGTTCTAGGTAAGCTTTAATATCTTTCTTTTGCAAGAAGGATTGGTTGATGGTATCCACTTTCATCGCACTTGGGATGTAGTGGTCAGCAAAGTCAGCCAAGTTGCCAGCGGTAAACGCTTCTTTGAAGCCATCCATCGTTGGATCATCTTGTGTTACACCTTGTACAGCCGGGAATGCTTTTTGCTCATTGATGTATAGGCTAACATTCTCAGGTTGAAGCAGGAAGTCTACGAATTTCTTTGCTTCTTCTTTATGTTTAGTGTTCTTGGAAATCGTCAGCAACGTATCTACGCCAGAAATGACTTTGTTATCGGCAGCATCATTTGTTGCTGGGAATGGGAATACGCCAAGTTCAATGGATGGATTGGCTTTCACGATTTCTGGGATCGCCCATACGCCTTGCAGGTACATTGCGGATTCACCTTTAGCGAATGCTGTGTTTCCGTCATTGTAACCTTTACCAAAAATATCTTTTTGTCCGTATTCCGTCAGCTTAAGCAGCTTTTCAGCAACCTCGTTAAAGCTGTCTGCGAAGGTTACAGTGCCTGCCGCACGCTCCTTGAAGAAATCATTTCCTTTAATGATCGTGGAGAGGGAGTTGAACGGCGTAAGTGTTGTCCATGAATCCTTCAGTGTCAGGTAAAAAGCATTTTTACCGCTGTCCTTGAACTTTTGAGCGACAGCCATGAACTCATCCCAAGTAGTTGGAACAGTAACACCGGCTTCAGCGAACATCGCTTTATTGTAAATGACACCACTTGCGTTTGAAGAGAATGGAAGACCATTTAGTTCGTCCGAACCCGTCAGGTCTTTCAGCATTTGAAGATATGCTGGCTGGATATTCTCAGCGAGTGGATCACCTGTGAAATCTTCAAAAAGACCGCTGCCAGATAACGTCTTGTAGGTGTCAGTTGCTCCGATCCCTACCACGTCAGGAATATCTTTCTTCGCTGCACGAGTTTTCAATACCGTTTCAGCATCTGGCGGGTTAACCTGTGTGACAACAATATTTGGATTAGCTTCATTGAATTTCGCAACCAGCTTGTCGAAGGTGGCTTTGGCTTCGGTTTTATTTTGGAAAAACTCGACTTTTACCTTTTCACCGGAGGAGGCATTTCCACCACTATTTGCGCTGTTGTCAGCCGCATTGCTACCACAGGCACTAAGTACGGACATAGCCAGTACGCTAACCACTACGGGTTTGATTGTTTTTTTCATGATTAAATCCTCCTAATAATTTGTTGGTATTATGAACATGTAAAAGATTAAACATGTACGTAAATGAAAACTAATTGATATTCTGCTACTTATAGGCGGCAGATATGCATCACCAATAGAGAGAGTAAACGTTTACGTAAAAGGGGTAAAAAGACTCAGGTAAGTGATCTTACCGTTTGTCTTTCCACGATTAAGTGATCGACAATTTTGCTATCTACAGTCTCGCCTGTTTCAATCATCTGAATAAGCTTCTCCACGGCGATCTTACCAATATCGTACAGTGGTTGACGCACTGTAGTTAACGGAGGAATAATCATTTTCGCCATTCCAAGATCGTCATAACCCATAATGGATATATCGTCGGGAACACTTAAACCATATTTGATGACCGTGGAAAGAGCACCAATCGCCATTTCATCACTAGCGGCAAAGACGGCAGTGACATCAGGGGCTTGCTCCAAGAGAGCTTCCATTGCAATGCTCCCGCTTTCATACAGAAAGTCTCCAAAGGTGAGATAGCGGCTGTCGAAAGGAATCCCACTCGCTTCAAGCGCTTTACGATATCCCTCGGCTCTGGGTGCACCAGCGATAGCATCGCTTGGATTTCCGCTGATCATGGCGATTTTGCTATGACCTTTGGAAATTAAGTAGAGGGTAGCATCATAAGCAGCCTGGTAATCGTCTACTTTCACGTAAGGTACACTGGCAAATTCCGTTTGGGAAGAAACCAACACAACTGGGATCTTCATGGTTTCTAGCACATCGTAATACTCTTTCTTCAAGACCTCACTAGAGTAAATAATGCCATCGACCTGCTTCTCCCTTAAGAGTTGTAAGTACTTTAACGTTCGTTTACCATCCTGGTCGGTATTACAGACCATTACACTGTAATTACGGTCATTGGCCAATTCCTCAATGCCTTTAAGCAGATCGGAGGAGAACGCTCCAGAAACACTTGGAAACATTACACCAATAGTCTGCGTACGCTTATTGATTAGACCACGAGCAATCGCGTTGGGTTGATAGCCGAGTTCTTTGATAGCTTCATTTACCTTTTGTTTCGTCTTGTCGGAGTACCCACTTAAATTGTTTAGCACGCGAGAGACTGTTGCAATGGAAACGTTCGCTTTTTGTGCAACATCTTTAATTGTTGGGTTCATTCATACGACTCCTTAGATTACGGTTAGCCTTAGATTAAACGTTTACGCTTCGAAAATCAAATTCATTAAAAAGTATTACGTAAACGCTTACCCTGAATATAAATCCTGACAGGTATGCTTGTCAACTCCACTTAAAAAATATGTGAATGATAAGAACCATGAAAGGTGATTTTTTTTTAATAGAATGAAACCGATT
This sequence comes from Paenibacillus sp. Marseille-Q9583, assembly GCF_976954365.1. Lineage (NCBI taxonomy): Bacteria > Bacillati > Bacillota > Bacilli > Caryophanales > Paenibacillaceae > Paenibacillus > Paenibacillus sp. Marseille-Q9583. Next base: position 21,924 of record NZ_CDRJTB010000013.1, on the reverse strand, counting down.
AAATTACCAGAAAATCTCTGTTAAAGTGGTGTGTAAGAGGAAAAAATGTAGTTGGAGCAGGATATTAAGAATACAGAGACCCAGAATTGACAAAAGAATATTAGAGGACTAACATTTAGACAGTAAACGCTTACGTGAAATCGGATTGACATGTTTATCATTGGTTTAGTGTTTAACCGGATAAGGAGCTGCGCTTATGAATATTTATCTCGAAATTCCAGATGTGGATAAGCATTTTCCTTTTAGAAGTTTACTATGTGGAGGAGATACGCTGTGCTATCCGCATTGGCATAAAGAAATTGAAATTATATATGTAACTAAAGGAAGTCTAAATCTGGGAATAAATGATACCCCTATTCACATGGAGCAGGGTGAGGTTCAATTTATCAACGGTGGGGATGTCCATTATTTTCTCGCCTCACCTGAAAGCGAACGGGTAGTCATTCAATTCGATCTTAACCTGTTTCAGGAAGTTGCAGCTTTGAGCGGAAGTGATTATTCGCTTCGTGAGGTCTTTACGCTTATGGAGCATTCTAGTTCAAAATGGCCCGAAGCAACCGCCGTGAAGATCAAAGGGCTGATTGAGAGTATTTATGAGGAAGACGTGCAGCGAAGAGATGGGTACGCTTACTTAATCAAAGCTAGATTGTTTGAACTATTGACCGTTATTTTACGGGAAGTACCGAAGAGTGCACTCAATAAACAGCCTAAGTTCTCGGAAGATACGCTGAACCAGTCCAGAGAAACACTGGAAAGATTAGAGCGGATTTTTATCTATGTAGAGCAACATTACCAGGAAGCCATTACGCTGAATGAGGTAGCTAGCTATATGGGCTTTAGTCCGTATTATTTTACCAAGCTATTCAAGAAGAATACTGGTATGACCTTTATAGCTTTCTTAAACGAATATCGGCTTAACAAAGCTAAATGGATCTTAATCAATGAAGATTTGCCGATGTCTGCGGTGGCGGAAGCCGCCGGGTTTGGCAGCGTGAAGACATTCCATCATTTTTTCAAGGATGCTACGGGGATATCCCCCCTAAAATACCATAAGACAATATTCGGGAATAATACAGCAAGAATGCAGGAAGAAAGACGCCCCCGGGCTTTGTATGATAGAGATATCAAAACAGGAACAAGTGGAGGTTAAGACAAAGATGACATTAACAGTAGGAATTATCGGCTGCGGAGGCATTGCTAACGGCAAACATATGCCAGCATTAAAAAAAGTAGAAGGTGCGCGAATGGTTGCTTTTTGCGATATCGTTCCTGAGCGTGCAGAAAAGGCAAAGGCGGAGTTTGGGGATGAGAACTCTGTAGTTTACACGGATTATACAGAACTTCTTAAAGATGCAAGTATAGATGTAATTCATGTATGTACACCGAACATTTCCCATGCGGAGATTTCCATTGCGTCAATGGAGGCAGGTAAGCATGTAATGTGCGAGAAGCCAATGGCTAAAACCACTGAAGAAGCGCAAGCAATGATCGATGCTTCAAAACGAACTGGGAAGAAGCTGACCATCGGTTACCAAAACCGTTTCAGACCAGATTCAGCTTATCTGCATACGGTATGCGAGAATGATGGTCTTGGAGAGATTTATTATGCTAAAGCTAAGGCGATCCGTCGTCGTGCCGTTCCAACGTGGGGCGTGTTTCTGGACGAGGAAGCGCAAGGCGGAGGTCCATTGATTGATATCGGTACTCATGCCCTTGATTTGACTCTTTGGATGATGGATAACTACAAACCAAAGTATGTTGTCGGTAACGCTTATCATAAGCTGTCCGGTCGTAAAAACGCTGCGAACGCTTGGGGCCCGTGGGATCCTGAGAAATTTACAGTTGAGGATTCCGCCATTGGATTCATTACTATGGAGAATGGAGCTAGCATCGTTCTCGAAGCAAGCTGGGCGCTGAATACCCTTGATGTTGGTGAAGCTAAAACTGTGCTTTGCGGTACTGAAGGTGGAGCGGATATGGAGAACGGCCTGCGCATTAACGGAGAAGAATACGGCAAGACATTCGAGAAGCATATCAGTCTGGAAGCCGGTGGCGTTGACTTTTATGATGGCGCGGGAGATGATCCTGCATTGACGGAGGCTACTCAGTGGATCGAAAGCATCGTCAATGACACCGAGCCTGTAGTGAAGCCAGAACAGGCACTTGTTGTTACCCGCATCTTGGAGGCTATTTATAAATCTTCTGAGACTGGCATGCCTGTATTTTTTGACTAATTTGAATAATCAATAAAGCTTAACGACATAGATAACTATGAACTAGGAGCGTGTCCCAAGTGACCAGAGTAACGGTATGGAATGAATTCCGCCATGAACGGCAGGAAGAGAGAATTCTCAAGGTTTATCCGCAAGGGATTCACGGACAATTGGCAAGCTTCCTTCAGGAAGCAGGACTGGACGCTCAGACAGCTACGCTGGATGAACCGGAGCATGGACTGACACAAGAAGTGCTGGATAACACGGATGTACTGATTTGGTGGGGACATGTTGCCCATCAAGAAGTTAGTGATGAGATTGTAAATCGTGTTCACCAAAGAGTGCTTCAAGGCATGGGGCTAGTAGTTCTTCATTCGGGTCATATGTCCAAAATATTCATGAAGTTAATGGGCACCAGCTGTGATCTAAAGTGGCGTGAAGCAGGGGAGAAGGAGCGTCTTTGGGTCATGGACCCAAGTCACCCGATTGCTGAGGGCATTGGTGAATATATCGATTTGGAGCAAGAGGAAATGTACGGAGCACATTTTGATGTGCCAGCACCAGAAAGTCTAATTTTTGTCGGCTGGTTTGAAGGCGGCAATGTGTTCCCAAGCGGATCGACCTATCGTCGCGGGAACGGGAAGATCTTTTATTTCCAACCCGGCCATGAATCTTATCCAACCTATTACAACAAAGAAATCCAAAGAGTGATCATCAATGGTGTGAACTGGTGTGCACCAACGAAGCGTGATTATCCAGTTTACGGACATTCTGAAGCTTTGGAGCCAATCAAAGAAAAGGTGGTATTATAAATGAAATTAGGCGTATTTGATCCTGTATTTGGAAGTTTGACTCTCGATGAGATGCTTGATAAAATCGCTGCTGCTGGTTTGAATGCGGTAGAGATCGGTTCAGGAGGCAATCCCGGAAATGCCCACTGTCCAACAGATGAGCTGCTTGCCAGCGAATCAGCACGTAAGGAATATCTGGAGAAGTTCACGAAACGTGGCATTATGATCAGTGCATTCAGTTGCCATAATAACCCGATTTCGCCGGATAAAGAGGAAGCTCGTGAAGGCGACGAAATTCTGCGTAAGTCGATCAAGCTAGCTTCGCTAATGGGCGTTAAGGTAGTGAACACTTTCTCGGGAACCGCGGGAGACAGCGACGATGCAAAAGCACCGAACTGGCCAGTTACACCTTGGCCTACCGTGTACAGCGACATCAAAACCTGGCAGTGGGAGCAAAAACTGATCCCTTACTGGAAGGAAATTGGTAAGCTGGCTGAGGAGCATGGCGTTAAGATCGGTATTGAGCTTCATGGCGGATTCCTCTGCCATACTCCTTACACGATTCTGAAGCTTAGAGAAGCAACCTGTGATGCGATCGGCGCGAACTTAGACCCGAGCCATCTGTGGTGGCAAGGCATCGATCCTGTAGGTGCGATCAAGATTCTTGGTAAAGCTGGTGCGATCCATCATTTCCATGCCAAGGATACGTACCTGGATCAGGACAATATTAATATGTATGGTCTGACGGATATGCAGCCTTACGGCGATGTACAGACCCGCGCATGGACCTTCCGCTCCGTTGGCTGTGGACACAGCATATCTGAATGGTCGGATATCATGAGTGCGCTGCGTACTTACGGTTATGATTATGTGGTCAGTATCGAGCATGAAGACCCTCTTATGACGGTAGACGAAGGCTTCCAACGTGCAGTAACCAATTTGCAATCCATTCTTATTCGCGATCAACCACAAGGTATGTGGTGGGCGTAAGAATAGTTTAAGAACGAAAGGTCTTGATTCTCTAGTATTTGTAGAGGATCAAGATCTTTTTTTGCGTGTTTATGTGGATGTGGGTTAGGATAATGTGCGGATGAAGAAAATAGCAGAAAGCAAGGTTCTAAGATGAATAAAGGAGAGACAACAATGTTACTAGAAGTTATTGCTACAACATTAAGTGATGCAGTACTGGCCGAGCGTTATGGAGCTGATCGAATTGAATTGATCACTGGGATCAGTGAAGGGGGATTGACGCCCAGTCTGGGACTTATTGAAAAAGTGCGCAATGCTGTCTCTATCCCGGTCAGGGTAATGGTTAGACCCCATGCCAGATCCTTTTCTTATGATAAGGATGATATAGAAACCATGGAGAAGGATATTCAGCATATCGTATCTATCGGTGGGTTATCTGTCGTAATGGGCATGTTACGCCCTGATGGGACAATTGACGAAGAGTCACTTCAAAGGCTGCTTCGTACTGCAAAAGGTTTGGAGGTGACATTCCATCGTGCTTTTGATGAAGTGAGAGATCAATTTGAGGCGTTAGAAATATTGATGCGTTATCCTCAAATTACTGACATTCTAACATCAGGAGCCGAGAATACAGCCCCTAAAGGTGCGGAACGTCTTGCTGCGCTGGAGCAGCTTACCTCGAAGCAATCTATATCTATTCTTGCTGGCAGTGGGTTAACGGCAGACGGGTTAAGTGATTTTATAAAACAAACGGGTGTGCGCCGAGTGCATTTCGGTTCAGCCGTTAGAGAAGATGGAGATGCGCTAAAACCGATAGATCCTCTTCGCCTGCAGGCTGTTCGAAACTTTTTGGATCAAAGAAAAGAGCAGTAACCTCACCGGTACTTATTGATTTCATTCTCCGATAGGCTTGTCCGTTGATTTCGATTTAATTTCCTCATATTGGATGATATTATAAAATCGGAATATTAAATTTGCAAATGTTGATCAAGCCAAATATGACAATCGGAGGATGATCCACAGTGAGTAAGGTACAGTTCTCGGTTCAAGTAAGGTTAGTATCCAATCTGGAACGTTCCAAGGAATTTTACGCTACAGTGTTAAGCTGTGAAGTGAATGACTGGTGGGCGGTACGCGATGAATTTGCACTGGGATTCAAGCTAATACAGGCAGCTCGTACGGAAGATGTACAACCAAATATAGCTGGACAAGGTCAGATCACTCCGTGGGACACCTATGCTTATGTGGAGACTCATTCTGAGCTTGACGAGCTATATGAAGAGCTAAAGGGTAAAGGAGCAGAATTTGTTCAAGAGCCTGATCTTCAGGAAGCAGACTGGGGGAGCTGGAAGGACTTTGCGATTAAAGATCCGGATGGGTACGTGATTGCATTTGGTTCAGGTAAGAAACATTAGTTGTCTAATCATGAAATACTGAGCATATAAAATATAGAGCTGATCTTTGGTTATCCAAAGGTCGGCTTTTTTAATGTGCGTTCACTTGGTTACAGTATTGCAATCTCTGCGTCAAATGTGGGGGACGAGTTGAAAAGAATAGGTACAGGTTGGCATGCAACAAAATTGAAATGATTTCGTCTTTATATATGGAGGTGGAGAAAATTGGGATTTTTCGTTTCGGGTGGCCAGTTTCAATCTTCATTACAGCGGTATGTGAAGCTGATGCTAGTGTTTGGGCTTCTGTTCGCTGCATGTTTTACAGGTGTGGGAAAGGCGGAAGCTGCTGCTGGATCAGATCTGATTATCGTGAACAAAAAAACAAACAAACTCGCGTATTTCAGTGATGGTAAGCTGGTAAAGATCTTTCCAGTCGCAACGGGGAAGTCGAAGGAACTGACACCCGAAGGCAGCTTCAAAATGGTAGTTAAAGTAAAGAACAGACCCTATTACAAAGAAAAAATACCCGGGGGTGATCCGGCCAATCCACTTGGCGACCGCTGGCTAGGGCTAGAAGTGAACGGAACTTATGGTACCACGTATGCGATTCACGGCAATAATAATGAGTCCTCCATAGGAAAGTATGTTAGCGCCGGATGTATTCGAATGCACAATGATGACATCCACTGGCTGTACCCAAAAATAGCTAAAAATACAAGGGTTATTATTACAACAAGCACACTGGCTATGGAGAGTATTGCGACTAAAAATGGGTATTCCGTAGGAAGTAAGATGTTTGCTGGAGCTTTTGAGATGGATGGAGTCACGACAAAGCTAAAAGATCCCTTTTTAATGGATAACTCCCGTGTGTTTGTTCCGCTGAGAGAATCCGTAGCCTTGTTAGGTGGAACTTTACAGAGCAAAGCTGGAACAGGTGCACTGCTAATTACGATAGGAGATCGTACAGTGGCACATCAGCCTTTATCCGATCAGGCTGTTGTGAATGGAAAGACACTTATGATACCGGCGTCCCGTATTGAAAATGGTCGATTGATGATTCCGCTGAGCATTTTGCCCGAATTATTTGGTATTCAGGTGCAATGGAGTTCACAGTCTCAGTCGGTAAAGATTATTTTATAACTATTCTTGAACTTTTAATTCTGGCTTAAATGGGTATATACTATATTCATTCAAACCAATTCGGACAATGACGGAGGACCACCGACTAATGAATAACTAACACGTTTCCTAGAAGAAGACCATAGAGCTTGTGAAGTGCATATGCACAAGTCACGGATCACCCGTTCAGGGTGATAACGGTCAGGGATACGTGTGTCGGTCGGGGGTCTTACGTTGCTTTTATATGAATAGATCTATCTATTGTTTGGTTTACTCTGCATACAGCAGGTGATCACGGCCGTAGTCTATTCATGTTATGGCATATTTCCCCCCATCATACGCTATTTGACCGCAGACCGCTGGCTGCGGTTTTTTATTTGCAATATAATCGGAGGAATGAAATATGACCTTAATAAAAGCAAAAAATTTACGTAAAGAATGGAACGGGACCCTGTTATTCGAGAAGGTGTCCTTTGAGATATCAGAAGGAGAGCGTGTGCTCTTGTTCGGTCGTAATGGAATCGGCAAAACCACATTACTTAAGGGGCTGATCGGTCGCCTCCTCTTTGAGGAGGGAAGTATCTATCATGGCTTGCCACGTGAGGAATGGGGTGTGCTGGATCAGCAGCTAGAAGTATCCGAAGAAGTGACCGCCTTGGATTACGTAATCGCCGGATCGCCAGAGCTCCCCCAATTGAAGCGCCAGCTTGAATTTCTCAGTCAAAGGTTGCAGGAGCAGGACGACGAGAGTGAAGCGGGATTGGCTGAATACGCCGAAGTGTACGATCAATACTTGCAGCTTGGTGGATATGACTGGGAGGCTAAAGCCGAAAAATGCTTGAAGCAGCTCAAACTTGAGCGTTCGGTTTGGAATGTGCCTTACCCATTGCTAAGCGGTGGGCAAAAGACACGCGTTCAATTGGCAGCATTGTTAGCCCAGCAGCCGAAGCTGTTGATTCTAGATGAGCCGACGAATCACTTAGATGGGGAAACGATGGAGTGGTTGGAACAATGGGTTCATACCTATCCCGGAACTGTGCTTTATGTTTCGCATGATCGTACGTTCATCGATCGAACGGCGACGGCGTTGCTGGAGCTTAGTCTAGAGGGGTGTCGCCGGTATTCGGGTGGATATACGCAGTATCGGGAGCAGAAGGCGGTAGAGGCGCGAACGCTAGAGGGACAATATAAGAAGCAGGAACAGGAAAAGGAGAAGCTGCTAGAGAGCATCAGAAGGTATTCCGAATGGTTCCAACAGGCACACCGTGCTGCCGGACAGCATGATTTCCTGCGTGCGAAATCAAAGAAGAACGTATCTCGTCTTCATGCGAAGGAAGCTGCACTCGAACGCTTAAATAAGAACCGTGTGGAATTACCACGCGAGACAAGTAAGCTGAAGATGAAGCTGGAAAGTGAAGCATTTATGGCGGACACTTTGCTGTCACTCCATGAGATTGATTTTGCATATAAGGGTAGTGCGCCTGTACTGAAAAATTTCAGTTTGTCATTGAATCGAGGAGATCGTCTCGCTATTCTGGGTCCAAATGGTGTCGGTAAGTCTTCTTTGCTGAAGCTGATTGCTGGTATTCATCAACCTAGCAAAGGTGAAGTGCGGCTGCATCTACGTACGAAGGTTGGTTATTTTGCGCAAGAGCTCGATAATCTAGCGGTGTCGTCCACCATTTTGGATAGTTTGCTTGAACTGCCAGGTATGACCCAAACGGAGGCACGGACGATTCTGGGCTGCTTTTTATTTTCGCGGGAGGATGTCTTTAAACCAATTGGTGATTTAAGTCTGGGGGAGAAATGTCGTGTAGCTTTCCTTAAACTGTACTTTGGAAAAGCTAACCTATTAGTACTGGATGAACCCACCAATTATCTGGACATTGACACTAGGGAACGTGTAGAAGAAGCGCTAAGGGTATATCCTGGAGGAATTGTGATGGTCTCACATGACCGGTACCTTCACACTAAAGTAGCTAATCGTTTGGTAATACTAGCACCGACTCAGGCACCGAAGTTTTTTCAAGGCTCCTATGAGGAATACACCTCGAAAGACAGGAGTCGAGTGCTTACCCGTAAAGAACAGGCCCTTGAGGACGACCTCGTTCTTCTGCAGCTGCGTCTGAATCAACTGATCCAGAGCGGAACTAGGGATACAGAGGAGGAGAATGAAGCGTTAATGGCGGAAATCGTTAATCTGAGGGCACAGATTCAGGAAATAGAGGGTAAGGAAAAAACTATACACTCATAGGGAAGAACCGACACAACCTAGCTCAGGATAGAAGGTATCTTGGGCTGGGTTGTTTTTTCGAATATTCCGTTAGGAGTCATCACAGTCAAAGTGTATAATTGGATGAATATGGATTTTTTGCGAATAGAAAATCTTGAAGGGAAGGCTGTAGAAATGACAAAATTCGGCTCTTTTATATTGGAATTACTTCGAATGTGTGTATTGCTTGTGTTGACCTTGTGTTTAAAGGTTGGTACAAATCGCAGAAAAATCAAAAGCTAACGATCCTCACTACGAGAATCACAACGGTTATATCGCTTGGACTTATCATCCTGCCGATCGGGCTCGGCTAAGCCTATGAGGATTAGAATCATCGGGGCCTGTGATGATTTTTGAATGGAATCGGGGATATGATCAGGAAGCGATACATAGAATAATTGAATTAACGAATAATTTTTCTGATAGCATAATAAGGAACTGGAAACCATTATTGAAGAGCGGATAATCAGGATGAATGAATAAAGTAAGCATAGAGAGTGAGGCCCTAATATGGATAATTATAAAGTTGAACGTTTGGAACAGGAGGATTTCATAGGCTTTTGGAAAAGAGTTCTCGCTACTATTCTTGATCTCCTTATCATTCTGATACCTGCGGTTATTGTATACTGGATATTCAATTCATTAGCTGTATCCTTGCATTCGGAGATTCCCATCATCCTTGAGTATATTTTCTTCGTCGTGTTTGATGTTTTTATGATCGTTAGATTTGGCGGAACGCCTGGGAAGCTGGTTTTAAAGATGAAAATTGTCAATCAGCAAGGGAATATCCCAACGTTGAAGGAAGCTCTAATTCGAAATATTTTCCGAATCATTAGTACGATTTTTTCAATGATTGTTGGCGTAAGCCTCTACGATCTCACTATGATTTCCACCACTCTTAATTTATGGGCACCTTTAGCTACTGACCTCAGTAAAATACTTGGCCTCATCATGCTTGTGGATTATCTATTTGTCGCATTTACTCCCCGTAAACGGGCGCTTCACGATATGATGGCTGGTACTTATGTTGTTGATAAATCCGCAATCTAAAGAATGCTTTTATAAGCATTCTTTTTTTATATTAAGTATTTTATTATTAAACATTTTACTATTAAATATTTTAGTGTTAAAATATATCTCGAAGTAGCCAATCATTATGAACATCTTAGGAGGATGTCTTGGAAAACCCAGATATTTTTAGACTCATACATGCAGTTGAATTATTTACGAATGAAATCATTGTTCGATGGATGAATGCTTTTGACCACAATATTGGGATATCTCCTGTTCTCGTCTTGGGAGAATTGAATAAAAAGGGTCCCCAGAAGCAAACTACTTTGGCTAAGAAGCTAGGTTATACGCCGGGGGCGATGACGAATATTGCCAATCGCTTAATTAAGCAGGAAATGGCCGAGCGCAAATATAACGAGGATGATCGCCGAAATGTACTGCTGTCTATCACGGACAAAGGCAGAGATGTACTGAAGGAAGCACAGCTAAAAGGGCAGGAGCTCCGAGCTGAAATGTTTCAGAAGCTCGATGAAGAAGAACTGCAGCAATTCTTGAAAATCTATGAAAAGTTGTTAACGAGCTTTGATAGCTCTGAAACATAAATGAAGTCATCTAAGAATCTTAATCACATTATAAAGGGGTATGAATATGGGAAGAGTTCAAGGTAAGGTTGCATTAGTAACTGGAGGCGCTTCAGGTATTGGCTTATCAGCCGCTACTTTAATGGCTAGAGAAGGAGCCAAAGTTGTCATCGCCGATTTTAATGTAGAGGCTGCCAAAGAAGCAGCGGCTAAGATTAAAAGTGAAGGTGGAGAGGCGGAAGGTCTTTTCCTGGATGCATCCCAAGCAGATTCGATCAAGGAAGCTGTTGATTTCACAGTCGCTCAGTATGGCACGATTACAGTCCTATTTAACAATGTAGGTCTAACTAATCTGCAAAAAGACCTAGATGTCGTCAACATAGATTTGGAAGAATGGGATCGCTTGATGAATGTGAACACCAAAAGTGTTCTGTTAGGCAGCCGGTTTGCCATTCCACATATGATTTAAGCGGGCGGAGGCTCGATCATTAACACAGCTTCCATGTCAGCATTTGCTGGAGATTCATTGCGCACGGCTTATGGCTCCTCTAAGGCAGCTGTTGTGAACCTAACTCGTTACATCGCCACACAATATGGTAAAGATAAGATTCGTTGCAACGGAGTGGCTCCGGGCCTGATCTTAACACCTGCGGCTGCAAGAAATATGCCGCCAGCTGTGCTGGATATTTTCCAGAAGTTCAACGCTCTGCCTTACCATGGAGAAGCGGATGATATCGGAAACACAGTGTTGTTCCTGGCATCGGATGAATCTAAATTCATTACTGGTCAAACGATTGAAGTAGAGGGTGGTCACTATATGTCCAACCCGAGCATTACGGACTTTCAGAATTACATGATGGAAGCTAAAGGTAAATAAAATCATGCGTAATTAAAAATCCGGTCCTAAGCTCGTATTCAACGAGCGGGACCGGATTTTTGTTTGTATAAGTGAGTTAGGCTAAGTTAGCTTACCTTTTGAACAGCTTGTATAAAGGTCTTCAATGCGGAGGACTTTGCTCCTTCGATCCATTGCTTCAAAACATTTGTCTGACCATTTACATACCATCCGAGTTTTTCCTTCAGCTCTTGGTCAAAGTTGTTAGGCTGTTTTGTTCGTTCAGCTATGAGCTGTTTAATCATTTGTGGCCAACGATACCCATTAAGACCAAAGCTGTGTTCGGGGTAATGCTCAGCCAATGTCAATACAGAAGAAAGCGACTCACCAGCGTATAATTCTGCAGCCAAATAGCTGCCAATAAAACGATGGCTGTCATCATGCTCTAAGGCGATAGCAAATTGCTCCCGAGCTTCTGTAAGCTTGCCTTGATGCATGAGAGCTTTGGCGTTTATAGAGCGTACATAACTGTTTAATTCGATTGGGTTTAACTCGTTGTAGCGGGAATGAAATTCGTTATAAGATTTCCAGTCCTTATGGTCAAAATAATACTGCGTCAACGTGAAGGCATAATTAGAATAAGGATGCAACTGTATGAGCTTTTGGAGTAGCGGAATCGCCTGATCTTCTAATGAGTCATCCTTCGTCAGGGAGGATTTAGCGAGCATCAGCTTCACAAGCATATGCAGGGCATGAGCATCCTGTGGATCATCGGCAACATTCTGTTGGTACATTTCTATGGCTTGATCAGGTTTCTTATTTAGCAATAGTCTATCGGCTGTGGTTAATTCTCGTTCCTTGAGATAGAAGAAGGGTAGATTACCAACGGTGTCTTTGTTCAATCTGTAGCCATTACTGCGGGTAAGCAGATGTCCATCCGCATCAAATGCTTCGATATTCCAAGAAAAGCGTGCTTCAGGATTCATGAACACGAGAAAAGATAGAGGATCAATCGATTCAAAGCCCTCTCCGCCACTGCCGTAGGAGAAACCACTGTTGTAATAGAGTTCATCTACTGGAATAGAGACTTGATTGTCCGTTATATGGTCCCGAATCTGCGAACTGTAGGAGCTCCCCACCATCGAGACCCCACCGCTTAAACGATAGTAAGCCGCACCTTCAACAGCCTTCCAGTGGAAAGCTACAGACTGACCCGTTATCCTCTCCTGATTAATAGGAGACTGAAGCTCAAGCAGAGGTTGTAGAACAATGCTCTCATTCAACCTATCATCCGGTTTAACTTCAAGCCAATCGTCATACTGTACAGGCCAAGTCCATCCGTCGATCTGATCATAGCTAAGTCCAAGCTGCAATTGATAGAAGCCCGGAATCACACCGTGGAATTCGAAACGCCCTTCATCGTCGGTAACGATTCGGTACGGTTCAGCAGCTGTGATGCTGTGATTAACTTCGCTTTCAGCACGGAGAAAAATACCTGCGCGCGGGATTGGTGTCCCATCGCTTCGGGTTAGGGTTCCAGATACGACAGCTGTTGAGGTATTTCCCATATCTACAGCTGACTGAATGGCAGATATTAGCGCTTCAAGCTGCATTTCGGCTTCTGAAGTGCCAATCGTTGGTGCTGAACTTGATGATGAGCCCGCTGCTTCGCTGTCTGCGGTGTCTTTATCAGAGTTACTAATGACAAGACTCATTTGTTTATGAATATCCTGCCAGTATTTTTTGTAGCTCTCCAAGCCATTGGTTACTACGGCAAGGGCTTCCTGCGCTTTGCCTTTCGTGAAGAGCAGGCGCCCGGTAAGCCATGCTTTTTGCGCTTCTAAATCTTTCTGATTCTCGTATGGAAATGAAGTTTGTTCAAGAATAGATTCAGCGGCTGTTGTATCCCCACGATTCAGGGCACGTTCTGCTTGAAGCAGCGCCAGTTCTTTTGCCACGCTAGAATTACTATCTAACTGTTTCGCGGCGGTGTTTAGCGCTTGATCTCCGTCGTCTCTACGACCAAGAGCATCATATTCGTAGGCAAGCAGCTTTACCGCAAATATACGTGTATTATTCGCTGGCCCATCAAGGATGTATTCCTCTAGCAACGCGATTTTATCCTCTGACAGCAAGTCGGAAATACTCGGTTCATCATGATTCCACTGACTCATAGAGGGGCCAATATTTACGTCGTATCTATAGGGATCGTAGCCGTGCTCCTTATCAATGATATTGGTTTGAATAAGCTCCATACGTTTCCTGCCAGTTGTAGACTCTAGCTTTTTCAGAAGTTCTGTACGGGCCAGGTTAGATTGAATAGCTGAGCTTTCCTCCATTTGTGCCTTTGAGGAGGGCAGAAAGTTAAATAGAAGAATGAGCAGGGAGGCCGGGAGTAGCACGAATGACACTAGATGTTTGACTTTGATCTTAATTCGCATGTCTCTTCACCGCCTGATCATAGATATCCTTCCAGTACGTATTGCCTCCAGCCTCAATAAGTTCACGGTTCGGATGCTGCTGGACGTTTTGTTGTGGTTGATGTTTAACCTCTGGTTGATGCAGAGTCAATGATACGACTAGAATAATGGCACCAATCGCGCCTATAGGTTTCACAGGGATCTCGATTTCTTTATTCCAGAAAGCCAAGAGACGAGCTCCAAAGGTTGGAGGGTGGGTCATCTTGAGGACGCGTTCATGTCCTTCGAAGTGTATGGGTTGTAGTTCTTCATCTAACTGTTGCTTGATAGCTTCGCGTTTCGTATTCTCCGTGTTCCCCGTATTCATAAGAAATGTCCCTCCTTCTCCAACATCTTTTTTAAGAGTGTCCGTCCTCTAACTAACCGCGATTTAATCGTATTCTCCGGTGTATTCAATTGCTCGGAAATTTCACGGATGCTCATCTCATGAAAGTAATATAACGTCAGACATTCGCGGTATACATAATCGAGATTCCTAATAAACTCGGCGAGTTTAACATTATGCCATTCCACCATGAAAAGCTCTTCTGCCCCGGCAGTGAAGCCCGCATCATCGCTGGCTTGTAGCTCTGACCCACCCGAGGGGGAAATATTACGCCAGCTCCAAGTCCGTTGCTTCATGCGGCAGCGGTTGACTACGATGCGAATGAGCCAAGCCCTTAACCGTTCCGGATCCTGCAACTGATTCATTTTGGCATAGGCTTGAATAAAAGTATCTTGTACCGCCTCTTCGGCACTCTGTCGATCTTTGAGCAGCAAGCAGGCAGTTCTGAGCAGCATATCCCCGTAATCGTCCATCAATAGGCGGAGAGCTGACTCATCCTTTGCTTTGATTCTCTCTATAATATTCAGATGAAGCTCCCCTCCCTTTACTAATAAGATGCGGCTTGGAGGATTAAGGTTGCGTTTGTGTGGAATATTTTTACTGAGGGGGACTCCAATTGCACTATGTGCAATGCATTGCCTTTTTCGAAGCAAACTGCCCCAATCTATTGCACGTTCTGCAATGAAATACTCCGGTGGTGAGAATTAATCAGGTAATTTATTGATGTTCAGCAGATTTGGGTAAATGATAGTTAGACCAAGCCAAGCCTTCCTTGGCTGATGAAACTTTTTCATTTCAGTATCGTCTATATGTTCAGTTCCATTTTTTGCAAGATGGCTTTGAGCGAATTTACTAAGGAGATGTCACATGTCAGCACAGATTAAGTTTCTAGCAGCTACTATCCTGCTCACTGGAATGATTGGGCTTGCTGGTTGCAGTTCGAACAATGAGCAAGCTAATTCTGCTTCCCCAACTACGGTGCCAACTGAAACGGTAACAGCAACCGCAGAACCAGAAGTTAGCCCATCAACCACTCCTTCGGAAACTGCACCAGCAGCGACCGATTCCCCTATGGAGACTAATAAAGATACAGCCAATGCGAATCCGCAGAATAGCGACAAACAACTTCAAGAATTACTTGAGCTTGCTAAAAAGGGTAAGGTGCCCGGTGTTGAATATGCTGCACATACCGGACTAATTGATGAGGTAGAAGCCGATTGGGGTAAGCCTGATCAACAAGAGTCAGCGGGAAAAGGTATTTATGCTACCTACACTGATGAACATGTCGTATTCGGATTCAATAAAGGGAGCCTAATCTTCGATGTTCGTTCCAGTGATGCTGCGCTGCAAGAGCTAACACTGAAACAGATCGAATCCACACTGGGCAAGCCGGATGATATCAAATTAAATGGCGAGGATAAGATCTACACTTATCAAGCCAATGATCAATTCCAGTTGAAATTCATTATTCCAAACTCGACGGGTAAGGTAGGTCACATCTCTGTTTTTAGTGAACAGGATTCCACTAATAATATGGCTGGATAAGACCAGCAATGGGTGCAAGGAGCAATCATGCAGAGAAATCTGCGGGTTGCTCTTTTTGTATGTTTTCTTAATCTGGAGTACGCCTTGGATGTGCTGATATAATGTAACCAATGAGCGGATTCGGGAGAAAGAGAGGTTCTATCATGCAGCTGGAATTAATCGAAAGTGAATATAAAGTGACTGGAGATGGGATAACGATCGAATTATTCCCTAAAGAATTTACGCTTTTTCAGTTTTTGTACAAAAATAGAGGGCGTACGTTCAGTCGAGAACAACTGTTGGATAAGGTGTGGCCGCTAGAATACCCAGTAGAGCGAACGGTTGATGATCATATTTATCGCCTTCGTAAAAAGCTTAGCAAGCTACAAGGCTTGGATATTAAGACTGTTCGTGGATTTGGCTATAGTTTGACGATGCAGGGACCCTCAGCCGCTATGGCCAATCCGACTACATATGACTTAGAGATGCAAAAGACGATGCGGGAAGTATTCAAGAAATATCACTTATATGGCCAAGGCCGCTCGATGTTAATCCTCGCACGCCAACAGGATGTTTTGGGGTATGCGATGGATCCGTTTTATTCGATCTATATTCATTTTGTACAGGGAGATTTGGATTGGCTGTTAAACACAACCGAGGTGGGGATAGAGGAACGGTTTTATTCCTTATTAATCTGTTATGTTCTATTGGGTGATCCTAAGAAAAAACTAGAGTTCTGCGAGTTAGTCCTTGAGAAAAAGATTCTTTTGCCGCCTCAGCATCGCGAAGTGGAGATTCTAAATATTCTGGATTTGTACACGCTGGCAGGGAAACCGGAAAAAGCACTGGAACGACTAAAGCTAACGTATGAAGTCATTAAAGAGCCGGGGTATGAGAGTTTCATTCCTATAACGGCGACCTCGGAAATGCTTACACACTTGTGGATGGGAACAGAAGATCACGTAATAGAACGGATGGCAACAGACATTGAAGCATTTTTGCTGGAGAAACCTTATTTGCGTGAAATCGGTAGTTATAAAGTTACAAGGGGCTTGTGGTTTCTACGGCGCAAGTCTTGGCGTGAAGCCGAGCAACTGTTGGATGAGGCACTTCAGGTGCTTGAAATGTCAGGATTCGTGCCGATGCGGATATATGCGTTATACCGAATAGTTCATTTTTGTAACGAGTTTCCACCTAAGCCAGCTTTGTATCGCAAATATGTGGATATATTTGAACGGGAGAAGGAAGAGCGGGGATTCCATCGGTTAGAACAATCCTTGGATACCGTGCTTACGAACCTTGTGACTGCCCCCTGATAATTCTCTGACAATTCTCCATTACATTAAGGTCATGCTAATAAGCTCTTAATTGTAATTTGGAGGAATGTTTAATGAATGCTTCAACACAAGCAGGCACGAGCCTGCTTAAGAACAAGGTATATATGCGTGTGTACAGCGCATTTGCGACGGCGACCTTTGGAGATTGGTTCGATGCCTTGGCGATTCAGGTACTCGTAGGGTACCGCTGGCAGGCCAGCCCGCTAATGCTGGCTTTGATTCCGGTCTCCATAGCTTTGCCGGGGATTTTGCTGGGTTCGTTTGCAGGGGTAGTGGCTGACCGACTGAACAAGCTGAAGCTAATGCGGATGTGTGATCTGCTTACGGCATTGTTAACCGTATTCGTATTATTTGCTCCCAGTATGATGTGGTTGCTCCCGTTATTGATGTTGCGTGCTGCCATTTCTACGTTAAACGTGCCTGCTCAGCAGTCGATGACCCGTAGTATGGTTAGAGAAGACCAACTGCTTCAAGCTACCTCGCTTAATGGGCTTGTGAATCAAGGCTCGAAAATCGCGGGACCTTTACTGGGCGGCTTCGCGTTGTCTGTTCTTACGCCACAGTGGTGTATTTTGATCAATGCTTGTCTCAGAGGATGCTCTTACTTGCTCCTACTTACTGTTAAAAATAGTGAAGCGGGACAAGTAAGCTCAGAGAGCAAGGGGGATCCAGAGGAGCATTTTTCTCTCCGCACGATGTGGAAGGAAGGCTGGAGCTTTATGCTGCGCAGCAGACTGCTGCTAAACAGCATGCTCTTTGGTTTAGTTGGTGCGTTAGCTATTCAGATGATCGATTTTCAGTTTACAAGTCTATTCAGAATTATCGCACCTGCTGAGGAATCTATGCTGGGCTGGCTTGTCGCGGCAACTGGCGTGGGTGCAATATTGATGATCATGGTCATGAACAAAATGAACCGGGGAACAGGCTACGGCTGGAAGCTAGGTACGGGTTATGCACTTATTGGTGTATCGGTCGGAGGGCTTGGCCTGCTTCAGCCAGGCGTTACTAGCCTTCCTGTATTGCTGCTAGGATTCGTACTGGGTCTCGGAAACGGAATGTTTATGATTACCTTCAATTATTGTTTACAAAAAGAAACTCCCCCCCACATGACAGGGCGTGTGTTCGGTATTCAGAGTACTATTCTTAGCGGTGTGATGATTGGCGCCCCACTCCTCGGCGGTATGCTGGTTCAGGCCGCTGGGCCTAGCCGGATCTTTTTTAACTTTGGTATCGTAATCGCTTTGATAGGTGTGCTTGGGATTGTATTTGGCCGCGTGCTGTGGCCTGTGCAGAAAGAGAAAAGTGATAGCTCAACGGAGCAACCGGGGAAGGTTAAAATGATGGAAACTTGAGGTTGCAGATTTATTTAGAATAAGCTTGCGAAAGTGGGGAGTGAAGGTCAGGCAAACTAGCCAGACTAGAAAGCTTGAGTAGCACAGACTACCTAGCGGGCTTACCTAGCATTTAGTTGCAGAATCTGCAACTAAATGCTGTTTCATCGTTCAAAGCGAACTTTAGTTGTATTATGTGCAGCTATAATTTGATTTTTTCTCTTTTGGGGTAGAAATGATGGTTTTTAGTTGCAGAAACTACACTTATTTGCTCAGCAGACCTCTTTTTATGCTTAATAGTTGTATAGAGTGCAATTAAGAGATTTCCTATCTCGCTAGGATCGATTCTTGCCCATAAGGGCTTTTTTATGAAGGAGTTCGGATAGAACACGAGAAATGTAAAGGTAGAGGAGGGGGAAGAATGGTAACTTTTATTTATATGGTAAGGCATGGTGAGTCACCCAAGCTGTCCGGAGGAACTGAGAGAACACGTGGATTAACAGCGAAGGGGGAGGCGGATGCCCGTAAGGTAACGGAGAAATTACGTCTTGAAGGAATTGAAGTCTTTTATTCAAGTCCATATCTTCGGGCTATACATACGGTTTCTGGCTTGGCGCAGGAGTTAGGGGCAGAGATTCAAAGTGTTGAGGATCTTCGGGAAATCCATTTTTCGGATGGAAATATGATCATGCCTGACCAGGAGCTATATCCATTACTGGAAACAATGTTTGCTGATCCAAATTTTGTTCCGGTTGGTGGAGAGTCCATTCATGCGTGTCAGAAGCGATCAGTTGGCGTACTTCAAGATATACTGAAACAACACAGTGGGCAAAAGGTTGCGATTGGAACTCACGGTGCAGTCATGACGCTTATGATGAATTATTTTGACGCTAAATATGATCTGGATTTTCTACTACAAACCACAAAGCCGGATATTTATAAAATGGAGTTCGCAGGCGGAACGTTAATGGGTGTGGAGAGGTTGTGAACTCCCAAACTGGGATAAAGCTGTGATTATTCATAAGGATGGCCTGGCATTCGCTAGGAACCATCCTTTTGTTTATTTACAAGCTATAAAATCGCTTAGTATTCGCAGTCAGTATCTCTTCTGCTTGGCTGGAAGTGTAGCCATGCAGCGCTCCCCAAGCAGCGGCGACATCTCGAATCATAGATGGATGCGTGACTCTACCCGCAAAAGGTCCTTCAAATGGCCAAGGACCATCGGTCTCCGCCATGACAAGCTCTGAGGGATAGCGGCGGGCAAGCTCCTGGATCTCCGTCTCATAAAGGATATCAGGGGTGAAAGAGATATAGTATCCATTCTTAATCATACGGGCAATGGCTTCTTCGGGTCCCTTAAACCAGTGGAAGTGGGCACGCTTTATACCATGTTTCTCTAATAGATCACAGGCAATCAGCGCATCCTCATAGACAGCGTGCAGGACCACTGGTTTATCTATACGGGCGGCAAGTTCAAGCAACTGATCAAGAAGCAGAATATAAGGTTCCATATCAAAAGCCTCGCCGCGCTCCAGTGCTTCAGCACGCGAATAATAAGGCAGTCCAATTTCACCTACAGCGATGAAATCCTCCCGGGCTTGACGCTCAATCCATTCTAGCAAAGTGGATAACTCAGCTTTCTGCGGTATGGGCTGCTCTGGATGAAAACCATAAGCTGGGCATACCACTCCGGGATAGGTAGCGGCAAGCTTTTGAGTGCGAACGCAAGAGTCTAAATTCATGGAGACAGCAATCAGGGCTTCGATCCCCAAGTTAGGAAACTCACTCAACATTTGTTCCGAAACCTCAGGCTTATATTGCTCTAAATGTATATGGGCATCAATCATAGCTGCTTACCCACCACATAAGAGGCATACTCCTCATGAGGCTCAAAACGAATGGACTCAGGTTCCATTCCATCATTTCCTGAGCTGTAGGAAAAGGTTAGTGTACCAATACTCTCCAGAAATCCGATATAAACATTGGTCTCAGCTTTCAGCTTGCCTTCTTCCACCATGTAGTAAGTCACTGCACCAATCCCGGCTTTTTCGCCAAGATTGCCATCCTCGCCACGATCCGGATAACGCATAGTAACTATAGATGGAGTGGAACCTTTTACCTGAATTTGAATTAAGGCATCGCCTTTTTCATTGGAGATTGTTGAGGTAACAAATGCTGAGACAGCTTTATCCGCGGATGGTATATTCATTTCTTTCCACTGGTCAGGCTTTATGACGTGAAGCTCCTGCATAGACATGCCCGTACCTGTTCCTAGCCACAGTATGACAACAACTTCTTCCTGCCCATCCTGATCTATATCGGCATAATGAATCTCAGGAGTGTAACCTAACAATCTTGGTGCTTCCCAATTAAAGGTATGCTTATTACCATTCACCTCTACAACAAATCCTTCGTAGGTACCGCCATTTTTGAGGGCAGTATACAGCTTAACTTGGTCATTTTCTGTAGCAATCGCTAGAGGTTCGCTGGGGGTTCTTACGGTAGTACTAACATCCCCTGATGTAATGGCAACTTCATTTTGCGAGGCATTCAGCTGCGCAGTGGCACCAGAGAGAGAGTTTAGAGAGTCTGCCGGAATATAAAAAATACCATTTCGTAGAATTGCAGGTCCTCCCAGCTCATTTTGATAACCGTCACCCTGCATATACTCATTACCTGGCTTCAAAACATATTTACTGCTTCCATCAGAGATGGTTAAGGTTTTCGTAGCATTATCCCATTGTTGTTCAGATGAGTAGTACTCCATGAGTACTTTTGCAGGTACATAGACCTTATCACCTGAGAAGAAAGGTGGGAGAGAAGGAAGAACGGTTTCTCCATCAACGATTAGCTTCAGTGGTGCTTCAGTAGTTTGTGTTTGGTTAATTGCCATTGTTGTATCCATATCTATAGATGCCGATGCTCCGCATCCGGCTAAAAAGAGCGTGATAGCTCCGATTACGATGATTTTATTCATAATTACCTCCGAGGATTAAGTCCAGTCCTCTTAAGTATAGATTAAATCAGCGCGTAGTAGGTCACTTTCTGTAAACAAAGCAGAGACAAGGTTGTTACGTTTGCTATTTATTTAAAAATACGGTCCGAGTAACTTGTGATTTAGGGTCTACCGTTAGACTTTTGGTATAGCGGATCTCCCCAATAGAACAACCCGGTCCGATGACAATATCTTCACCGCAGACGAGATCTGCTGTCGTTCGATATAACATGATGCTAGTCCCTTCAATCGTTTTGCAGGTAAGCTTCCGGAAGTAGGGGATTAGCGCATTCATTAGCTTCAAAGATGGCTTAACAGTAATGGTACCGCTAGATTTTATGACATCGATTGTGCTTCTGTTTCCTAAACGTAGCTCAATGGATGATTCAGCAGTTAACCTATGGATCTTCACAGCACCTTCGGCATAAAAGGTTTCGAGTTCAGCATCTTGTGCTGCAGAAAAATATCCAGACGATTGCAGTCTGTCTGCCTGGATGTGTTGAACACGTAGACCTCCCAGATTAATAACCTGTTCGGCTCTACAATGACCTCCAATCGAACAATCACCAGATACCTTTAACTTAGCGGTAGTAACATTCTTCTGTGCACTTAAATGGCCGACAACATCGATGGTATCCGCACGAACATCTTCTTTGAGGGTCAGTGAACCTCTTACTTTCAGCGGTGGACCGATCATTTCCTGGCGTTCAAAAAGATCATTAGCATTGGACATTTACAGGGGCCGCC
>NZ_CDRJTB010000012.1:0-113368 GCF_976954365.1 Paenibacillus sp. Marseille-Q9583 | reverse complement strand
TTTGCTCAAGAAGGCGCTATCGTTATTGCCGCAGATATCAATGAGGCAGCGCTAGAGAAAGTAAGCCAGAAACAGAATGTTTATGGAATGAAATTGAATGTTGCCTCAGATGAGGATTGGAAAGTGCTGGCAAAGGAAGTACATGATCGTTTTGGTAAGATTGATATTCTTGTCAATAACGCAGGCATCTCTTCTGAAAAGCCATTTGATCAAATCGATATTGAGGATTGGCAGAAAATCAATTCCATCAATGGTTATGGCCCGTTCGCTGGGATTAAACATGTCGCGCCTTATATGGCAGCTCAAAAGAAAGGTTCGATCATCAATATTTCTTCTTATACAGCTCTGATCGGTCAAGGCTTTAATCACTACTCGGCATCCAAAGGCGCAGTTCGCGCATTATCTAAAGCGGCTGCTACAACCTTCGGCCGTCAAGGCGTACGGGTAAACACTCTATTCCCTGGAATTATTGAAACGCCAATGACTCAAACATTAAGTACTTCAAAGGACTTGCTAGACCGATTGATTCAGGCAACACCTTTGCAGCGTTTGGGTCAAGCCATCGATATTGCCCAAGCGGCGCTATTTCTGGCAACAGATGAATCTTCATACATTACAGGTTCGGAAATAGTCATCGATGGAGGATACTCAGCTCAATAACGATAATGACAGCCCTCAAGTTAAATGAGGGCTGTCATTTTTTCATTACAACGCCATTAGAAGATCCATATGAGTAAGAAAATAACTGCAATTATTGCCACCACGATGAACAGATTGGTTACCTCGCTCCAAAATCCAGGAACACCTTGTGTATGATATTTTTGCGCATTGACATCATGGTTTGCTTTATGACCCCCAGGGTCCGACACATTTGGATTAGGTCCTGGATCAAAAAAGTCAGACATTGAAATCAACACCTTTCTCGATTATAAGCCATATTATACCAGTTAATTCCCTTTTTAAAAATAAACTCCTTTGCTCAATTCATTTGAGAATAAAAATAAGGTAAGTGTTTCTTTGATAGAGCTTTTTCGATTAGTTCTTGATCGTAGCCATATTTTTGCAATGCAGAAATAATCGCTTGTGTCCTGTCTGATCGTTGTCTTCTTAAATTAGATTCTAGCTGTATTTCTAGAGGAACCGTAGGAATAGTGTACCGTCCAATTGTCACATTCCTAAAATGATTCCAAATGAATTGTCCACCTTCCCATATCCCATCACCGTCCATAGAATCAGGAATTCCCGCTGAATTGGAGATATGAACGACTTCCACTTTAAACCCATCGATGATCCAACTCCCCTTTGTCCATGAGAAGCCCGAAGAAAAGGTCTGAGTGTATGTAGGTTCTTCTAAAGAGGATAACCAGTTCTCCCCATGAGGGAATTCACATTTATCCAGCAAGGAATATTCCTTCAGAAGTTCTGCAAATTGTGCAATCCCTCCTTTATTTTTTGTATAAATATCAACGTCTCCCGGAGTCATTTCACAGCCCTGTAAAACCGAGCCTACCGAGCCCACCAAGATCCATTCTAATTTCGAATTCACTTCCGATGAAAAATAAAGCTCACATACCTTTGACAATGCTGTTTCCCAGCTATTCATAATTCCACCCCAAATTGACTAGTAAGTTCGAGTACATGAAACCTTAATAACCTCAGATGCGTTAAAGAACTATACAAATTCACAGGAGGTTTTTAAAATGAGATACAGTGCTGCAGGCGCGCGAATAACCTGTCCTTGTTGTCAAAACGATACCTTTCATCTGGATTATAAACTGCTTAACACAAGCGGAGCATCCTTTCTAGGATTTGACTGGGCGAATAAAAACGCTGCTATACTTATTTGTAAGAGATGCACCCATATTTCATGGTTTATGGAAGAACCAACATCAGATAACTAAACACTACCGGATTTTTCTACATCTTCATTATAAAATATTTCTATAAACTATGCGTCCTTGAGCTGGATGCAATTGTTCTTTTGCATCCAGTTAAATACCTCTAGATAACCATCCCCAATTGTCTTAAACCTCTTTGTATAACGATCCGAAATATTCTACAACTACCTCACGAAATTCCAAAGCAGCCCGCGAAATGTACCGACTCTTGTGCCATATTAGAGCAATTTCCCGTACCAATTCGTGATTCTCTATTTGGAGATATTTGATGTCTTCCCGTGAATTTCTAGCTGTACTTGGTATGAAGGCAAGACCAATCTCAGCTTCCACAAGAGTGATTAACCTTGCAGGTTCATCCCCCTCATACACATATTTAGGCGTAAATCCAACCGATTGGCACACTGAGTCTATTAAATCCCGAGTTCCATAACCACTCTTAACTCCGACGAACCATTCATCTCTCAGCTCTATCAAAGATACGCTGCTTCGATCTGCCAACCGATGCCCCTTAGGAACCGCTACAAGGATTGGGTCGATAAATACGACTTGGCATTCGATGTCGTCCCCTTCTATAGGGGGTGAGGACAAGCAGAAATCCACCTCTCCTCTATCCAAAAGTGTAACCATTTCCTTCGTAGTCAGCATCTGCACATGAAATTGAATATCAGGTCGCTTTTTTCGAAACTCGCGAAGGATATTGGGTAATGTACTGGCGGTGGTCACTGCTAACTCAAGCGTGTTATGTTCCGGGTGAGATAAATCGCTAAGCTCCTGCTTCCCCTGCTCCAATTCAAACAAAGCTCTTTCTGCACGGCGAAGGAATCTGCTTCCGAACTCATTCAGACGCAGGTTCCGCCCTACTCGATCGAATAAAGGGACTCCTAGATCCTCCTCCAAGCGCTGTATTGTTTTACTAAGTGATGATTGAGTAACGTGCAGATTTCGCGCAGCTTCAGTCACATGCTCCAACCGAGCTACCGCGAGAAAATATTGCAGCTGTAGAAGTTCCATTTCGCACCCCATTCATTCCTTTAAGTCAATGAGAATATAACATAAAATGCGTTGGAATGAATAATTAAAATCAAGTAGGATGACATTAATACGCTTTAGGGGGACACAAAATGAGTGCTCGGAATTGGTGGTTAATGATTTCAGTGGGTCTAGGGATACTATTGAACCCATTAAACTCTTCAATGGTTTCTGTTGCTATTCCAAGATTTCAAAATGTATTCCAACTTGACTATACAGGTGTTTCTTGGATTATTTTTTCTTTCTACATTGCTAGTAGCATCGCTCAACCCGTCATGGGAAAGGCCAGCGATTTATTTGGTAGGAGGAAAATATTTCTTACCGGGCTTGTAGTAGCCTTCATTGCCTCATTATTAGCTCCATTCGCACCAAACTTCGCGTGGCTCCTCGTGTTCCGCATTGTGCAAGCCATTGGAACAAGCATGATGGTTGCCGTTGGGATGGCTATAGTGCGAATTCATGTAACGGAAAAACAAGCGACAGCGCTGTCTGTTTTGTCCATCTTCCTATCCGGTGCGGCAGCCATTGGACCCTTTATTGGCGGGGTTATCATACACTGGTGGGGCTGGCCCGCTATCTTTTTCATCAATATTCCATTTGTGGTTGTGAGCTTTCTATTGTCTTGGAGAAATATCCCTAAGGAAAACTCGTCATTAACCGTTGCACCGGGCACGTCCCTTCGCAAATGGTTCGGTTGGATAGATGGATCAGGGATCCTGCTCTTCACAATGGGTCTGGTTGCCCTGCTCATTGGATTGCTCTCAGCAAAATCATCTGGACACATTGCCTTAGGAAATATCATTGTTTCACTGATAGGACTCGCTCTGCTAGGGGTATTCGTACGACATGAGTTAACAGCGACTTCGCCTTTTATCCCTTTACGCACATTCGCCAAATATCCTGCAATGACATGGGTTAATGTGGAATTCATGCTCGTTAACGTACTCTTTTACTCACTCTTTTTCGGAGTTCCGTCCTACTTGCAAATGGTTCGCCATGTCAGCGAGTATCAAACAGGGATACTTATGCTAACCTTAGGCCTATGCTCTCTAGTTACTTCTCCAATAGCCGGACGATGGATCGATAAATCCGGACCAGGACCGGCACTACTAGTGTCTGCAATATTGATGACTGCGGGATCGGTATGGCTCGTGACATTGAATCAATCTTCACCGGTTATTAGCGTGTGCCTGGCTTTGGCTGCATTCGGGATTAGCAATGGGTTGAATAATGTAGGTATGCAAGCAGCTTTGTTCCAAAGTTCACCCAAGGAAATGATCGGCGTAGCATCCGGTTTATTTAATACTTCAAGATATTTGGGAACCATTCTCTCTTCCTTGTTGATAGGCATCGTAATGAGAGGCAAGTTCAGCTTTGAGGGGTTTCAAGTACTTGGGATTATTCTCACGATCATTGCATTGTCTTTGGTATTCATGAGTCGGCGGCGCCGGAAGTCAGGGGAGCTGCAGGAGTTATGAAGAGTCTATTAAATAAATCTTAACTATGATACATTCGGAAGCTTCTTGGTTACTCTGTTTCTGTGAATAAATAATCGGGCGGGAGATAGCAAGTAGACAACACTTATTAGTCCAAACAAACAGGCACTGACTTGAAAAGGCAGCAATTGATTCCCTGTGCTTCCCAGCCAGCCCCCAATTAGAGGACCAATAACCACTCCTAAACCCTCTATGGAAAACAATAATCCCCAGCTAATCCCCACGGAATCTTCGGGAATGTAACTGGCCATTAAAGCATTCCAAGAGGGAAGCAAAGCAGCATAAGCACACCCCAGCAGAAGCGATAGCCCAATGGCGGCGGAGAAGGAATTAATAGAAGTTAAGCCAAATAAGGCAACTGCAAATACGCCGAACCCAATGACAAGGAACCACTTTCCTCCGACTTGATCAAACCATTTTCCCATAGGTACAAGAAATAGAACTACGCCTGCTCCTCCCATAAATAACATGATAGACAACTGAGAATGTGAAAGACCCAGATGCGAAATAGCAAAGCTTGTTAGAAAAGGGACTAGTATCCCGCCCGCTGTAGTCTGCAGCAGCATGCCAGGGACCAGAAATCCGCCCTTTTTTACTTTGTTCCATAGAGATACAAACTGCTCACCTACGGATATATTCACACTCTGCACCGAGACCTTGTTCATCTTTACAAGACCTACCATGATCCAGCCCGCTACGAAAAATAATCCAATGACAGCAAGGGACAGTGACAGCCCACCACCAATTAACAAATTCATCATTACGGGACCCAGACCTAGACCAGCCATCCAGTATACGTACAAGGTTCCCATCTGTTGTGCTCGTTTTTCCTCTGATACCTGGCTCATACATAGGATCCAGATCGGTGAGAATCCAGCACCCAAGCAAGCAGAGGCTACAATAAGCATCCACGAACTATGCGTTGTCACCATCAATAACAGTCCAACGAACCCAAGAAAGAACCCTCCATGAAGCACGGTACGTCCAGGATATCTATCCAAGAGATAGCCGATGAAGCTTTTGATCAAGCTGTCCGTTAAATAGTGTACGGAGACCGCAATGCCAACTACTGACGCTGTAAGCCCCCAACTCGTCAATAAATAAGTGGGTAAGAACGTGATTAGGACAGCCCCTCTTATCCACTCTATAAAAAAGAGAATCATTGCGAGGCGGGTAAACGTCTGCTGTTGTCTTTCTTTCTTCCTAATAATATCCATGAATCGTCTTCGCCTGCCCTTCAACAAGCATGGATTTTGCTGCGGGAACAGACAGCTGACGCAATTTAATAGCCTCTAAAGCTTCGGTAACGATAGCATCCGAGGCTGATTTCCGCGAAAAGACCTTCATATGCTGTTCCCTTTCATCTCTGTACGCCATATGCTCCAATCGCTGGAGCTGCTCTACTAACTGCTCCTCATTTCGTGCAATCTCTATCAAATGCTGCCCAGATAACCATTCTGCATTACCTGCCTCCTGACCAGGGAGTGGTCGATAGACGATAACTGGAAGTGTTTGAGCCATCGCCTCAGTCAAGGTAATCCCACCAGCTTTGGTCAATAGACAGGAAGCTATGCACATCAGTTCCTGCATTTCTTCGGTATATCCCAAAATGTGAACTCGAGGGTTCTCTTGAAAAAGCTCCCCCGTAGCTGCTCGAAGCTTATGATTATTCCCGCACAATACGATAACATCGAAGCTTGATTGAAGCAGTACTCGTTTTATTAAACCGCCAATGTCACTTAAAACGCCGTAAGCTCCTGCCGCTAGTAATAAATATTGACGATTTCCTTTTAACCCATGTTTGCGCAAAAGCGCTTTACGATCCTGAGACTGTTCAAAAGCCTCCCGAATGGGAATCCCACTGACCACAAGCTTCTCTTCAGCGATCCCTGCTGACATCAGAGTCGCCTTCATGCTTTCTGAAGCGATAAAATATTTCGTCGTTCGTGGGTGAAGCCATCTGCCATGAACTACATAATCCGTCATAACCGTGAACAGAGGTATTCGACTTCCTGTTGTTGAAGCTAGTTCAGCAGCAGCCAAATAAGGAAAGGTATGAATAATAATATCCGGCTGTATCTCGTCGATGATCCTTTGTACTTTTTGTTTGCCCATAGAATGGATGAGTCTACCCATGAACTGCTCTGGCCTCATCTTGCTCGTCATTGTGTACAAGAATCCATAAAATTCTTGCGTATACCCTGTGTTGTTTAAATAGAACCTTCGGGATAGCTCATTTAAGGTAGGGTAGACTGCTGCGAATAGATCCAGAGTTGTAATCCGACTAATCCCCCGACGTCTAAATGAATGTTCGATGGCCTCAGCCACTTTCATATGCCCGTCCCCAAATGCCGACGTAACAATAAGTACTTTAGGATCTGTGTTCATGACAAAGCTCCTTTTTCT
This sequence comes from Paenibacillus sp. Marseille-Q9583, assembly GCF_976954365.1. Lineage (NCBI taxonomy): Bacteria > Bacillati > Bacillota > Bacilli > Caryophanales > Paenibacillaceae > Paenibacillus > Paenibacillus sp. Marseille-Q9583. The sequence goes on along the minus strand of NZ_CDRJTB010000012.1, from coordinate 106,539 downwards.
CATGGCCTCCTTTAACTCTAACTCTGAATCGTAAAGGGATAGTGAAGGGATTCTCAACTGAATATTAATTTCAATATTTTTCTAAAGAGAGACCTCGTCGCAGCCAGCTTTTGCCCACAAAAAAAACGATGACCTATGGCAAATAGCCAATAGTCATCGTTGTTGTACGCCTACTATGATTTAATACTACCTCTCGTGCACAATAATCCCTTTAGAAACACGCAGTTTCGGATATTCGCCCATGATGTCCGGTATATCTTTCAGCGAAAACTGATGGCTAATCAACGACTCAATCTGAACGATCCCCTTCTCAATTAACGCAATCGATTCCTCATGGGTATACGGATTAATGAAAGAGCCCATGATGTTCAACTCTTTTGTAAAAATTTCGAATGGTGAGACTTGAATCAACGTGTCCGGGGAAGCAACTCCAAACATTAAGACTTGTCCACCCTTACGTGATGCCTTAACAGCCAGTTCCATAGAATCTGCACGGCCAACACATTCGATGACAATATCGAATTGATGATGGAGAGCTTCCATCACACCTTCTGCTGCAGGAGATACGGCTTCATCCGCACCTAATTCGACTAATCGGTCATGTTTGAACACTTCTGGCTCACTGACAATAATCCCTTTAACACCCGCAGCTTTTACGAGTTGCAAGAACAATTGACCAATAAAACCTCCGCCGATAATCAGGACTTGGTGTGCCTTACGGATATCCAGCTTCTTATAACCGTGAAGTACACAACCTAAAGGTTCAATCATCGCACCTTCAATCCAGCTCATTTCATCAGGTAGCAAGTAACAGTTCGCTACAGGAACAACACAATACTCGCCCATGCCACCATCACGAGTCACCCCAACAGCCTGCAAGTTATCGCATAAATGTACTTTTCCATTCCGGCAAAAATAACAGTTACCACAATAGATGTTCGGATCAACCGATACACGGTCCCCCACTTGTAAGGTCGTAACCTCTTCACCCACAGCCACTATTTCGCCCGCAAGCTCATGTCCTAACACAATCGGAGCTGTCACCTCCGCAGACCCTGGGTATCCATGATAAATATGCTGATCTGTACCACAGATCCCGCAGCATTTCACTCGAAGTTTAACTTCTTTGGAGCCAACAGCCGGAGCTTCCCAGTCCTTAAATTCAATGTGCTTAGTTCCTTGAAATACAGCCGCCTTCATCTTAACTCATCTCCTTAAATCCAAGTTTTTGTTAATACGCATCATTCATTGCCGTTACACGTAAGGTCTCCCAAGGCAGTGCCCCGGCATCAACATGATGCACACGAATCGTCTTCTCCTCACCCGGAATCAGATCAAAGAAATTATCGTCCATGATCACCCAGGCTGCATCTAGTTCGATCATCACCATCCGTGCCACACGATCCGAAATCAAGTGGATATGTCCTTTCGCTTCATCCACGGAGATCTGAACATGTGCGGGTTGATAATCCATATCCTTATAGTCTCTTAAATAGAGTACATAATCTTCTGTTACCCGTTTCTTCGAACGAAGTACGACCACAACCTCGCCAGCGCTATGTTGCTGCAGTACCTCAGCTTCAGTTAACTTGGCAAAATTAACTTTACTGTTCGCTTCAACGATAACGTCGAATGCACGCTGATACACAATTGTACCATCCATCCGATAGATCGTTAATTCCGCCTCATCCTGATAAACTTCACGGCGATCATTGAGAGCCCATAACAGCAGCTGTCCATTCGGATCATGATCCACACATAAGAGTACCGGTGCAAAGAATTTACGCGCATAGTGGTAGCTCGCCTTTGGTAAGCCATAATAATCGATAACAGACCAGCTTGTTCCCGGCCAGCAATCATTGAATTGCCAGAATAAAGCCCCGCTCGTATCCGGCTTATTACGGCGGTAATGCTCAATGCCATACCTCAATCCCTCTGCCTGGGTCAGCATCGAGAATTGAATATATTCATTGATATCCTTCGGAACTCCTGTATAACCCTCCATGAGCATAATGCCCTTTGGATAATGGACATCTTTATTACGATACTTCATTTCATCGCTATCCCAATAGAACTGATTGTCCGGCATGTTCTTTGCTAAGGTGTAACGATTGGAAGCGGCATGCAGCCCGAATTCACTGGCGAATTTCGTGAAGTCTGACTTGAATCGTTTGAACGATATCCCTTCAACACTATAATCCTGTGTCTGCGGTTCACCAAACTGACGGGGCTCATTATTCCCATGCCAGACTTGCCAGTTATGGGTATCGCCCACCTCACGCGAATTGTGATCATTGCCGCCAAAAGGCGAGCTAGGCCAAAACGTTCGCGTTGGATCAAGGTGCTCCAGTAACGCTGGCATGAGCTCATGGTATATTTTTTCTCCATAAAAGGGATGTGTGATCTCACCGTTAGAGGACAGTGCCTCATACAACCAATCATTCTCGTTATTCCCACACCATAGAGCAAGGCTCGTACGACTGCGAAGACGTTTGACGACCTGCTCAATTTCGCGGTGAACATTATTCATAAAATTACGATTGTAATCTGGATACAATGCACAAGCGAACATGAAGTCCTGCCAGATTAAGATTCCTAACCGATCACATTCATCAAAGAAAATATCCCGCTCATAAATGCCTCCACCCCAAGCGCGAATCATATTCATATTGGCATCCTTGGCCATCTGAAGCAGATGTGTATAGCGGCTGTCTGGCACGGTAGCAATAAAGCTATCAATAGGGATCCAATTTGCACCTTTAGCAAAAACCTTTACGCCGTTCAATACAAAAGTGAAAGCATGGCGCCCTTCTTCATCCAGCTGCATCAACTCGATCTTTCGAATCCCAAATGGCTGCTCATAGGTATCTATTCGCTCCCCATCAGCAAATAACGTAACGCGTAGATGATATAAGAAAGGTGTTCCTAGATCATGGGTCCACCATAAGTTCGGATCCGTCACTTGCAAGGTAACTGAATGATGAAGCGTACGCGCTGTAATCGCACCATCAACTGTAATCCCTCCAACCTTATCCAAAGAGACATGTTCTTCCGCAACACGCTCTGTACCTTCTAAAAGTTCCACACGCGCCATATACGAACATCCGCTATCAAAGGCATGTGCGCATAAATCCACATCAACAACACCTACTTGACCCTCTACCGAAGTTGTTCGAGCAAACACATGATCTAAATGTGCATGACGGCGTTTAATCAAATGCACCTCTTTCCAAATGCCTGCACAGACCAGACGTGGACCCCAGTCCCAACCAAAATGACTCTGCGCTTTACGTGTCCAGATCCGTTTCTTACTAAAGCCTGACCAATAATATTGGACCTTATCACCTGCGTGTACATGAATAGGATCAAATTTTACGGCAAGCGTATTTTTCCCTTTATTTAATTCACGGGTTACATCAAATGAATGGCTAATGAACATATTATCTGTTGATCCAAGCTCCACACCGTTGAGATATACGGTTGCATAGGTATCTAACCCTTCGAATAATAGCTCCATCTTCTCACCAGGTTTAAGATCAGAATCGTATGAAAAGACCGTACGATACCACCATACCTTTTCTTCAATCCAACGACATTTCTGATCTTGGTGGCCAAAGAAAGGATCATCAATAATGCCTTTCTCCCGAAGCGTCGTATGGATGTCACCGGGCACTGAGGTGGTCATCCAGAAATAATCAATAAACTCTGGCGATGCAACTTCAAGATCCCGGGCTTCCCCCACATGAAAATCACGAAGTTTCCAGTTTTCAGTTAATTTAATGTTCATTCTATTCATCCTCTCTCCCAAATTAAAACGCCAAAACCACTTCGGTTTTGACGTTTTATTGTTATACGTATATCAAGCTATCTAAAATTTCTTGTACACTAAGTTCTGCGCAAGCCATCGATGTATCCGCGACTCCGTAATACATTTTAACAACATCGCCTTCCACGAGTGCACCGCAAGAGAATACAACATCGCCGAAGAATCCGTTCTTCTCATAATCCGCTTCCGGCTCCATGATAGGAGCATTGGAGCGCGCAATCACCTTCGAGGGGTCATTTAGATCTAACAAAACTGCTCCCATGCAATAACGATGTTCCAGCGTGGCTCCATGATACAGCTCCAGCCAGCCTTTCTCGGTCTTGAATGGAACCGCACCGCCGCCAATCCGGCCGCTATCCCACATCCCCTCACGCAAACCGATCAGATGCTTATGGTTACCCCAATATAATAAGTTGTCCGATTCTGCGATCCATATTTCCGGATCTCCCGTACTTTTCGTTGTTGGACGGTGCAATGCATAATATTTGCCGTTAATTTTCTCTGGGAAAATCAATACATCTTTATTATCCGGCCCAAAGATCATGCCGTGGTGAGTTACATTCACGAAATCTTTAGTTGATACCAGCGATTCTCCAACGCCCACAGGGGAGACTGCCGAGAAATAAATATAGTAGGTATCCCCAATTTGGGTTACCCGAGGATCTTCTACCCCGAAGGTCTCCAGTGAATTGGAAGGGTACACAAATGGCTTCTCATCCACCGTAAAATGATGTCCATCCTTACTTCGAGCGATTCGGATATAAGATAATGAAGTCAAGTACTGAAATGTAGCACTAGCGGATTTATTCTTAATCACACGCGGATCAGAGAAGTCGAAGCGCTCATCATCGGTATTCAGATCCAAAATATCCAATTCATTGGTCTCCGGATTATAAATCGGAGCTTTCACAATTTTTGGATCCTTGCTAATTGGGCGTTCTGCTACACGGAGAAACATTAATATTTCACCATTATAGCTAGCAATACCGGCATTAAATGCACCAATCACTTCAAAGTCATCGTGATACGGCTTAACGTCCGCCGGTGTAATAAGTGGATTTTGTTCATAACGATAGATTTTCATGTTGTAATAACTCCCTTAACCAAATGGATTTCATACTTATAAAATTTCAAATTGAGCAAAAGGATCAGGGATTGTTGCTCGTTGTGCTTCCGCATCGCTGATTCCTGCATATATATTAGCTGTACCATCTTCATGACGTACGAGCCCGCCGCTGAATACGACATCCTCCAAATCAGGACGTTTGGCAACACCTGGTAAGAACTGATTGCGTACAGCGATTAATTGAATATCCGAGTACTCACCAGTTGCCGGATCGATAGCGAATACCATCGGGTAATAGTGACGATCGCCCGCATCATCAAAAGATGCGATATGCCCAAGAACACCGAGAAGTCCATTCTTTAGCAAGTGTGCTTCATTCGCACCGCCCCACTCTTCATCAACAAACTGTCCATCCAATAACGGTGTTTCTTCGATCAATGGAATGGATAACGCTTCTAACGATGCAATGCGGGTAAAGCCGATTTTACCGCGTCCTCCTTTATCTCCTTGGGGGCGGGTCAGTACTCCGATGCTATCTTTCAGGTCAACTAGGCGCAGATCTTTCATGCCATCCGGTCCTTTAAAGAATGGTTCTAAGCTCGCGATGTTCTTCCCGCGGTAGAATACTGTACGCCACATTAAGGCATCAGCCTTTACCGGATGTGGATAAATTTGAACGCCTCCAACTATCAATTCGCCATTAATTTTCGTGAAAAAAGGATCTTGAAGTTCAAGGGTAGGCGCTCCTTCACGGGGTACCCATTGTCCATCACGTTCGACAAAAAAAACAACATCGGAATGCTCGCTGTCACGGGATTCAACCCGCCCCGCAATCACCCACTCACCCTCATCTTGGAATGGAGCTGTAATATTGTAGACATCTTTATGATCTACACCTGTGAATGTTAATTTCTGTGTATTGGTTACGGATACGTCTTTCATTGCGTATTCCATGAGCAGTTGTTCACATGTCTTCACAGTATTCTTGAGCAGTTTCATAATAATAAAATTCCTCTCTAGTCAAATAATAGCGGCGCACGCATCCATATTGCGGCTTCATTCGGCAACAGAGTTACCAAGTCTGTACCGCTCACTATGTCTCGGCGGCTTGATAATATATTAGTTGCTTGCCCATCCAGCAGCTCACTAGGATCAATCTGTATGCTCTGATTATCGTAATTCAAGGCTACGAGCGCTCTGGTATTAGTTTCTTTCAAAGTTCTTACATATAAAATAAGATTTCCTCTGCGTTCCAGCACGTCATAATCCCCGAATTGAAATACATCCTGTGTATTGCGCAAGTGGAGAAGCTTTTTATAATAATGTAATAATGAATTCGGTTGATTGCATTCGGACTCCACGTTTAATTGCTGATAATTTGGGCCCATGCCAATCCATGGTGTTCCTGACGTAAACCCGCCATGTGGACTTGCGTTCCATTGCATTGGTGAGCGAGACGCATCTCTTCCCTTTGTATTCGCAACTTTCAGGGCTTCCGCCTGGGTTATCCCCCGCTGTAGTGCGATTTCATATGCTTTCAATCCTTGGATGTCCCGCATATCTTCCAGCTTATGGGCTACGAAATTCCGCATCCCAATCTCTTCACCGAAATATAAGAAAGGTACCCCTTTTGCGGTCAAGGCCAACGTTGCCATAAGGCGGGCCCGTTCTTCCTCAATCTCCGCGTCCCCTTCACCAAAACGCGAAATTACGCGGTCCATATCATGACTACCGAAGAATAACGTTGGAATCTGATCTGCATGGTGCATCTTCTCCATCGTCTTAAGCTCGGCGAACAAATTCTCTGGACTAAATTCCTTCTGGCTTCCCAGATTGAAATTAAAGACCACATCAAACTTACCCGTTCCGCTGTAACGCTTCAGCATGTCCATATCTTCAGAGCCGACTTCACCTACCATGAACATTCCGCTATGCGCATGAACAAACCTGCTAATTTCCTCGATGGCATCCATAATTCCATCTTGATTCTGATCATGTACATGCTTCTGCTCACCCGTTACTTCATCCATCGGGTTATCCGGGAATTGATCGGACACCGATAAGAAGTTGATCACATCTAACCGGAAGCCACTTATGCCTTTGCCCAGCCAGTAAGCCATAACATCCTTCATCGCTTCTTTAACTTCGGGATTTGCCCAGTTCAAATCGACCTGTTCTTTCGCAAACCCATGATAGTAATACTGTTCTGTTGCAGCATCCCATTCCCACGCGGTTCCACCAAAAAACGATTCCCAGTTATTAGGCACACCGCCGTTCACAGCGTCCTTCCAAATGTACCAATCCCGCTTCGGGTTCGCCCTTGAAGATCGCGATTCCTTGAACCATGCATGCTCTGAAGACGTATGATTCAGGACAAGATCGGCAATCACTCTGATCCCGCGAGCCTTCGCTTCCTGAATAAACCGTTCGAAATCTTCCATCGTTCCAAAGTCTGGATCAATCTGACAATAATCTGCAATGTCATACCCATTATCTACTTTTGGAGACTTATAGAACGGCGTTAGCCAAATCCCCCCGATGCCAAGTTCCCGCAAATAATCCAGCTTGGAAGTAAGACCTTCGAAATCACCAATCCCATCCCCGTTGCTATCACAGAAGCTTGGCATATACACTTCATAGAATACCGCCCTTTTCCACCACGGCTTTTCCAATCGATACCCCCTCCTGTGCAGACCTATTTCAAGTTAAATTGCATGCCTTCCTGGAACTTCTTACCAAAAATAATGAACAAAATAATGATTGGCAAGGTGAGCATCACTGCACCGGCATACATCGGACCCGGATACGATTGATACGGACCAAACATCTGAGATAATAAAACGTTCAATGTTAACATGCCGTCACTTCGGACAACGATCATATCCCATAAGAGCTCTGTCCAACGTTCCATTAGCAGGAATAGGAATACAACGGTCGTAATGGACTTCGACATCGGCATCATAATCTTATACAGGATTTTGAAATCGGATGCCCCATCCAGCTTGGCGGCTTCAATGAAGGCATCGGGTACCGCCTTAAAAAAGTTGGTGTACATGAAGATCCCCCATAAACTCATCGCCTTGGGAATAATGAGCGCCCAATACGTATCGAACAGTCCTACTTTTTGAATAATCAAAAAGTTAGGGATGATCAGAATGATTGCCGGGAAGAACATATGAAACAACACAAAGTTGTTAATAGAGTCTCTCCCGCGGAATTTCAGCTTCGAGAGCGCATAAGCGACCATAATCGCGAACATCATCATTAAGGCTGTAGATACCAGAGAAACGAACACACTGTTAAAGAAGGCGTGAATCCATGGTCTTGTAATCCCGGTCTCACCACCTGTAAAGAGCCATTGATACGAGCGCAGCGTAAATTTCGTCGGTATCAGCTTCCGGTCTACCTGTGACCAATCTGCAAGTGAGTTCAATACCATATATAAATAGGGGAATACCATAATCACGAGCAGTACGATCGCAATCAGATAGCGGATCGACAGCCGGAGCTTGATGTTTGAATTAGACCCAACCATTGCGCTTACCCCACATTTCCAGAATTTTCCGGATTACGAATATAGATATAAATGTCGCAACCGCAGCCATAATCGCGATAGCTGACGCGTAACCTGCCTGCAGGTTCTTAAATGCTTGACTGTATATTTCCATTTGCCATGTATTCGTTGCGTAGTTTGGTCCGCCGCCTGTTAATTGGTAGACCTCAGTAAAGATACCGAATGTTGCACCAAAGGATAAAATTAAGGTTGTATAAATCGCAGGGTAAAGCAAAGGCAACGTAATTTTCCAGAACCTTTGGCTGTCCTTCACGCCATCAATTGCCGCTGCTTCATATACTTCCTGATCAATGCTTTCTAAACCTGAAGTAAGAATTAACGCATAGTAACCTGTAAATTTCCAAGCCATAATCATCGCAACGACGAACAATGCCGAGAAAGATCCGCCAAGCCAGTCAATATCAAGACCTAACCGATCCCTTAGAAACGTCTGAACAGGACTTGTATGTGACAAAAAACCTTTAACAATAAGGGATGCAACAACTCCTGAGGATAGGTAAGGCAAGAAGAATCCAATAAGAAATACGGTTTTTAATTTAGGTAAGCCTTTTACAATTACCGCTACAAAAAGCGACATGGCTGTGACAATCGGTACAAATACGATCATAAATTTGTACGTTACCCAAAATGCCGATCTTACCCCTGGCGTACCTAATGCTTTGGTAAAGTTCTTGAACCCTACAAAATCATAAGTTGGTGAAATCAAGTCCCAGTTAGTAAAAGACAAATATAGAGACCAGATAAGCGGGCCCAAGAAAAACACAGTCGAAAAAATAAGGTAAGGGCTGGCAAAAAGCCAGCCTAACCGATTATTATTTTTTTCAATCATTATTGAAGTTCCCCTTCAATCGCCTTCTTCATATTGTCCCAACCCGTTTTTGGATCAATCTCACCACGAACGATTTTGTTAAAGGCCTCTTGACCAATAAAGGTTTGCAATTCGTTGAATTTCGGATTGTCCATGGATGGAACAGCATTCGGGATTGCTTTAGCATACTCTTGCAATACAGGCGTTTTTTCAAATACTGGTTTAAACACTTCATTTGTACCTACATCATCACGTGCTGGAGGCAAGTTTGTTTCTTGGAAAAAGGCAACATCGTTTTTGTCATCCGAATATACCCACTTGATGAATTCTATTGCAGCAGCTTGTTGCTCTGGACTAGCCGATGCATAGATAACAATTCCTTTAGCATCCGCAAATGTTTTTGCATTCGCTGGATCCATACCGTCAGGAACAGGCGGCAATGTTACTTCAAAGTTCTCCTTGTACTGAAGCTCTGGATATTTCTCAGCCCATGTGCTGAATGTCCAAGGTCCTACATCCGTAAAAACGCCCACGCCATTTTCAAAAGGTTCTGTTACATTCTGAGACAACAGCCCTTTCTCCTTACGAAGATTGTCCACGAAAGTAAGAACGTCTACGCCAGCCTTTTCATCGCCAACAAATTGGCTGCCTTCAATGAATTTGTTGCCATCTGAAGCTGCATTGTACAGCATAAAGAAGTCGAACCATCTTTTCCAAGAGGTAGGGTCTGCTAAGTCAGGTTTCGCCCAAAGATATTTATCTGGGTATTTTGCTTTTAATTTTTTCGTTGCCTCAATTACTTCGCTGTATGTTCTCGGAACTTCATTCACACCAGCTTCTTTCAAAATATCCGTTCTCCATCCGAACAACATCGCATTCGAGTAGATTGGGAGAACATATTGATGGCCATCCGCAAATTCCCAAGGCTCAATCGTTTTGGTCATATTACGTTTTGTCACAATATCATTGAAGCCAGCAATCGTATCCAATGGAACTAACGCTTTACTGTTTGCTAGTTGCGCTGCAAAACCACGGCTAATATTCTCAGTCATTGTTGGAGCGCTTCCACCTGCAATTGCAGCTTGGATACTCGCCTCAGAAGTAGGGGATTCCTTGATCGCACTTACATTGATTTTCACTTTAGGATTAACAGTCTCATACTCTTTGGCAATTTTCTGCCAATATGCTTGTTGAGTCGGGTTAGGTGCAGCCCAGAACTCAATAGTTGTTACTCCATCTGCTGAAGTGCCTGAATTACTGCTCTTTGATCCACAACCGGCAAGAATCGTGAATACAAGCGTAAGTGCAAGCATGACTGAAAGCTTCTTCTTCATAAAATAAACCCTCCCTGAGTATCGATGCACATCAGTGCAGCATTTTGTAATTCCTAGATATATTTTTGTAACGTTACAAATTAGATAAACATATACCTGTAAGCGGCTTTGTAAGCGTTACAATTGCTATTATTATAGTTTTTAGCGAAAATGTCAACCTATTATTCGAGTATTAATGAAAAAGACACAATTAATCACATTACAAATTAACTTTACTTAAATAGTTTGTAATGTTAAAATAATTTATAGTTGTAATGTAGTTTTACAACATAATCTTTAGTATTATGAGAGACAGTATGGAAGAATATTCATTACACTTCTAATTAGAAAGGACGTATCTTCGCATGAAGGTGAAGGTAACAATGCAAGATATCGCCGATCGATTAAATATATCGAAGAACTCTGTTTCTCAGGCTCTGTCCGGTAAAGACGGTGTGAGTGAGGAAACGAGACAGTTAATTATCGATACTGCGAATGAAATGGGTTACACCTATTCGCGAGGGCGCAAAAGCACAGAAGAAGAAGCTGGAACCTTTGTCATTTTGGCATCAGAATTTGCATTTTCCAAACGTAACTTTTTTGGAGAAATTTATTTGAGCATTGAGAAGGAAGCAGCGAAGCGAAATAAGCGTATGGTGATTCAATCTATTGATCATCACGCTTCCGAACAATTGATTCTGCCTCCTATATTATTTGATCCTTCCGTAGAAGGAATCTTGATTCTGTCCCATATTACGACACCATATATTCAAGCAGTGACGGGCACAGGGATTCCCACCGTGTTAATTGATCACCATCACCCTGATCTTAAGGCCGATAGTATTCTCACCAATAATCGTTATGCCGCTTATACAGCGGTGCAGCATTTAATTGAATTGGGACATACCCGTATTGGCTTCATCGGCAATATTCAATTCTCACCAAGCTATTACGAGCGTTTAGAAGGTTATCGCCTGGCTCTATACCAATCAGCAATTGAATACAACCCAATATGGGTGTTCGATCGTGCCATTGAAGAAATGGATGATGTGTTCAACGCTGTACAAAAGTTGGATAAGCAGCCTACGGCTTGGTTCTGTGTCAATGACGGCTTTGGGTTCTTGATCAATTCCGTGATGTACAAGCTTGGGTATCAGATCCCCCAAGATGTATCTATTGTGAGCTTTGATAATGGACAGTTATCGCGGATAACAACTCCTTTGACTACAACGATGGATGTAGATTTGTCTTACTTTGGACGAAAAGCTATAGAACAACTCTTCTGGCGCATTGATCATCCCGAGGAGCCTTTTATAGAAATTCTCCTTCCTACCCATCTGATCATTCGGGAATCCACACAACATCCAAATGCAAAGAGATAATACATCAATCTAGTAAATCCACATATAATATAAATAACCTCACCCAATCCAATTCGAATGGGTGAGGTTTTTCAGATGCTTTGGAAGCGTGAGTGATAGCATATCTTAAGCAAGTATGTAAATTTACTAACAGGCATGGATAAGGCTTTGGCCTTCCCACTTACGGCTTCATTCGGCAGGTTTGCTTTTAAGTTTCCCTTTTGCTTGGCTAAGTATATTCCGTACAGGGTTCCCATCTGCCGTGCTCGTCTCTCCTCTGATACCCGGCTCATACACAGGATTCAGATTTGGTGAGAATCCAGCACCCAAGCAAGCAGAGAGTACAGCCATTACACAACAAAGCAGGGCCCCTTCCTCGATAAAATCGAGGAAGGGGCCCTGTTAATAGGTTATGAAGGTATCATTGATCACTAAAAGCGAGACAATTCAGAAAATCCGGAGACAACAGCGTCTGGAAATTATGCTTACCTTTGGCTAATCTTTATAACTGGAGAACAGCGATTCCAAACAACTCACTTAAAGTCACGAATCGATAACCCTCGGCATCAAGCTCTTCCACCAATATCCGGACAGCTTCAATGGTTTGAGCTCGTTCTCCATACCCATCATGAAACAAAAAAATGCTTCCATTTTCGATGGTTGGTCTCGTATGATCCAGAATAAAATCGACACCGGGCTGTTCCCAATCCTTCGCCTCACCGTTTACAGCGCCAATCGAATGGTATCCGAATTCTGCAGCAAGCCTAAGAATATCATCGTTAACACCAAAAAAAGGTGGTCTAAAGTTCGATACATGCGTTCCCGTCACTTTACGAATCGTATCATCCGCCCGCTGCAATTCAGCTCTTGCTTCGTCTAAAGTCAGTGTTGTCAAATCAGGATGGGAGTAGGTATGATTGGCAATCTCATGTCCGGCCATATGAACCTGTGCTGCGATAGCCTCGTACATATTGAGCTCTTGACCGATCATAAAAAAAGTCGCTTTACCATTATGTTTATGGAAGATATCCAGCAACTCTTTCGTATATAATGGATGCGGCCCATCGTCGAACGTAAAAGCGACTACCTTCTCCTGAGTTGGGACCTTATGAACTAATGATAATTTAGCCATTATATTACTCCTTCCGATTCACATCCTATGAAAGCCTCATATACATCCATTATTGCTGCGGTATAATGCCATGTCAACGCCGGATCTAAGCACACAATCCTTAATTGAGTGTCAACACGACCACGGACATCGGCGGCAGCGTTGCCAGTAAACCGTCTTCACTTATACTCGTAACGCCGTTGAATGACTGTGGCTTCACCCTCTCCGGTTGCCCAAATGTGTTGTGAGCATTCATATCTGTATGCGTCAGCATCCGGCCACTAACATTCAACCTTCCACCCAACCCACGTAACCCAAGAGATACATCTACTTGGTGATGGGGGTCGATGTTACATAGGCTGATGTCGATCGTTCCGTTAGGCCGCTTCGAAGCCGATGCACTGATTTGCGGAAGCGATTCATCACCCACACGGTATTCGCCAATCTCCAGGTGAATCGCGAGCGTCTCTGCATCCTGGTGCACCTTAAACATTTCGAACACGTGATAGGTTGGTGTAAGCAACATCTTATCACCTTCCGTTAGAATCATCGCCTGTAGCACGTTGACTGTCTGGGCAATGTTCGCCATGTGGACACGGTCGCAATGACGGTGGAATACGTGGAAATGCAGTCCCGCAACAAGCGCATCACGCAGCGTGTTCTGCTGATACAAGAAGCCAGGATTTGTACCCGGTTCTACTTGGAACCAGGTGCCCCACTCGTCGACAATTAAGCCCACACGTTTCTTTGGATCGTGTTGATCCATGATCGCCGTGTGTCGGGTAATGAGCTCGTCCATTTGTAGCGCGAGCTGCATGGTCTCGAACCATTCCGCTTCATCAAAGCCAGTCGCCGGCCGCTTGATCTCAAATCCTCCAGGCACTGTGTAGTTATGCAGACTGAGACCATCCATAAGTCCACCGGCTTCACGTATTAGCGTCTCCGTCCAGTGGTAATCATCAACGTTTGCACCGCCAGCGATCTTATAGACTTGATTATGTCCGTAATTACGGACATACGTTTGGAAACGGCGGTATTCGTCGGCGTAGTACTCCGCCCGCATGTTGCCGCCACAACCCCAATTCTCATTTCCGACGCCAAAATATTTGAGCTTCCAAGGCTTCTCCCGGCCATTAGCCTTCCGCCATTTGGCCATAGGTGATTCGCCGTCAAAGGTCATGTACTCCACCCACTCCTGCATCTCCTGAACGGTGCCACTGCCAACATTTCCGCAGATATAAGGCTCCGTATCCAGCAGTTCACAAAGGTCGAAGAATTCATGGGTACCGAAGTGATTGTTCTCCACAACACCTCCCCAGTTCGTATTAACCATATGCTTGCGCGCCTCACGTGGACCAACGCCATCCTTCCAGTGATACTCATCAGCATAGCACCCGCCCGGCCATCTGAGCACCGGTATGCTAAGACCTCGCAGCGCCTCTAGAACATCATTCCGAATACCGCGGGTATTAGGAATCGGCGAATCCTCGCCTACCCAGATCCCTTCGTAGATACAACGTCCAAGATGTTCAGCAAAATGCCCATAAATATGACGACTGATCGTTCCGCGCGACTGATCAGTATTAACAGTAACCGTAGCTTTCATTAAAAGATCCTCCTTCTATTTTTGTATCCTTTATCCCTTGATTGCACCTGCGATCATACTCTTCTGCACCTGTTTGTTGAGGAGTAAATAGATTACAATCGTTGGAATCGTAGCAATCATGAGCCCCGCTCCAATAATCCCCCACTGTGTGATATAGGTCCCCACCATGGACATCATACCCACTGTTAAAGTCTGATAGAGTGAGTCATTGATGAACGTAGTCGCAAACATCAGCTCGTTCCAACAAGATAGGAATGTAAATATCGCAACCGTAGCAATAGCAGGACTTATAAGCGGCAACATAATGGAAAAGAACGTTCTGTAAATGCCGCATCCATCAATGACCGCTGATTCTTCCAATTCACGGGGAAGTCCCTTAAAGAAGCTACTGACGATGAACACGGCCAAAGGGATACCAAAAGCAACATAAGGAATAATCAAGGACCAATATGTATTCAGCAAATGTAAGTTCTTCAGGACCATAAACAGCGGCAGCAGGGCTGCATGAATCGGCACCATCATCCCTAGGAGGATCAGGGTCATCGTTAATTCACTGAATTTCCAGTTCATCCTCGCGACGGCATAACCAGTCATAGAAGCAAGAATCAGTACCAGAATAATGGATACAGACGTTACCAACACGCTGTTAAAAAAATAAGTTAATACATTACCGTCTGATAAGGCTTTAACATAGTTGCTCCAGAGAAATTCCTTAGGAAGGCCTACGACATCACCACTGAATATTTCACTATTATCTTTCAGCGAGAAAAATGCCAGCCAGATAAGGGGGTAAATTTGTACGATTGCCACAAGGATTAGAAACACTTGCAGTAGTATTTTCCCAAAATAATTCGACCTTTTTCGCAACACCACTTTTGCAGTACTCACTTTCCTCACCTCTATTCAGTCTTAAAAAATTTATTAATAACTACTGTAAACACTAAACATTCCAGAATTATGAAAACAGATACCGCACTACCATATCCATATCTGTAAGTGTCAAAAATAGTTGTATACATCAATGTGCTCGGTACTTCAGTGGAGAATAAAGGACCGCCGCCCGTCAATACATAAATTAGATCGAATACCTTAAAGGCACCAATGACTGAAAAGACAAGACATACTTTCAGAATAGGTCTCATTAGTGGAATGGTAATGGAGAATGCAGTTCTTATACGGGATGCTCCGTCAATTTTAGCTGCTTCGAGAATATCTTGTGAAACGGACTTTGCCCCAGCATACATCAGTAGCATATGATAGCCGACATACTGCCAAAGCGTTGGAATAAAGGACGCCACAAGGGCGGTATCTTTTTTACCAAGCCAATCTTGTGCCAGATTTGAAAGACCCACGCTTTCCAGTAACCAATTCAAAAGTCCGTAATCCGCATTATAAATTTTAGACCACAGTTGCGCGATTACAACGGTTGAGATAAGCACTGGAATGAAGTATATTGCACGATAAAATCCTTCACCCTTGACTGAAGAGGCCAATATAAGGGCAAGTAAAAGCGATATAGGCAACTGAATGAAAATTGATGCTGCCGCGAACAGCATAGAATTTTTTATGGAATTTAATGCTCGTGAATCTGTGAACATTTCCACATAATTGTCTAGTCCGATAAACGTACCTTTACCGATGCCATTCCAATCTAATAAACTATAGTAACTGGAGATAAAGATCGGAACTAATACAATGGAACAAAATATGAGGAGGGTAGGCAGGACAAATATAGCAATGGCCCTCTTGTTCGAAAATACAGAGTTCATCATGGTTCTCCTCTCAAAAATGTGGCCAGAGACAGTCTCTGACCACATCTCGCTTCATTTTTTTCACAGATCAGAGGCTTAGTTCCGTTGGTTTAAGCTGTGCCATCTGTTTGCAGAATTCATCAGGAGTGATGTCTCCCGCCAAGAGTTGCGCGATTAAGTTCTTGTGAGCTTCCGCAGAATCAGCCGGGAGAATATTGTCCCACCATGCAATAAAAGAAGTTGCTGTTTTCATAATATCTGCTGCGGATTTATCAAGTTCGGACAGACCAGAAGTATCAAGTGCGTCAATGTTCCAGCTAGGAAGCCCTGCTCCGGCAAGGAAGCCCTGTGTACCGAGCTGCTCGCTTAGATACATAAGAAACTCAACGGCTTCTTTGGGTTGCTTTGTGGTATTGCTGACATAAAAGCCATCCACCGCTCCTCCGAAGATTTCAGTATTCTTTCCCTTACCGTCTTCAAATACCGGGAAAGGAATCACCTTGACCTTGCCTTTGACGGCCGAGGATGGATCTTCGATACCTGCATTTACCCAGTTGGCTTGAAACATCATAGCCCCTTGTCCTGCATTAAACGCTCCAAGCATTTCATCATAGCTCATGCTGAACATGCTGCTATTGAAGAAGCCTGATTTGCCAAGTTCCTGCATTTTAGTAGCTGCAGCAACGAAATCTGGTGAATTCCATTTGGAAGGATCTTTAAATGCCTCAATGACTGCGTCATTTCCTGCCTGGCGCATCGCAATCATATCGTACCAATACATACCGGGCCAGCGGTCCTTCTCTCCAATGAGAGCCGGAGTAATCCCCGCTGCCTTTAGTTTCTCTCCCGCATCGAGCAGCTCTGAATAGGTTGTCGGAATTTTAGCTCCTGCTTTATCGAACAACTCAGTATTTACAAAAAGATTAGCGATATGGGTATAGACAGGCAGTGTATAGATTTTTCCATCAACCTCGATAGCTTCAGACATACCTGGAGCCATCTTCGATTTAATTTCGTCCGTTAAATAGCTGCTAATTTCAAGCACATTCCCGGATTCGATATAAGGCTGCATGAAGCTGCCTCCACCCATTCCATAAAAAATGTCAGGTGCTTCACCTGCCGCAAGTGAAGTCTTAATTTTGGTTTTATACTGCTCGCCAGTCGTTCCTGATCGTACAACTTGAATTTCTGGATGCTCCTTGTTCCACTTCTCAACGATTTCCGGCAATAATTTTGCAGATGGATCAGTATTACCTACGGATTGGTCCCATAACGTCAACTTAACACTTCCACTTTTCGACTGAGTTCCCCCAGATGATTCGGATGAACATGCAGTTACACTACCTACGATTCCTATAGCCAACGTTATGGTCATCGTCTTTCTTAATAACGCTTTCATCAATAAACCTCCCAAATGAAATTTGTTCTTCCTAGTATTAGTTTAGGGAAGCTACCATGATAACTCCATTCAAAATACCAACATATACCTTTCATTATTCGAACATATCCTCTTAATCATTTACCGCTTCTGTACTGATTCATCGACATCCCCGTAAATCTCTTAAACAAGATGCTAAAATAGTGTGCATCCTTGATTCCAACCTGTTCACCAACCTCGTATCCTTTTAAATCCGTATTCTTCAGCAGGTTTTCCGCCTTTTGCATACGTATGTTCGTAAGATACTCCACAAAGGTCTGGCCTGTTTCTTTCTTCATAAGCCGTCCTAAATGACCTGGACTGACAAAGAAAGTCCCAGCCGTACTAGCTAATCCTAATTTGGGATCATCCAAATTTTTCTCGAGATACTCTTTCACCTGACTGATGAGGTCCCCTTCTTTTGTTTGGTTTTTTGAATATATAATTCTTGATACGTGAAGAACATAACTCTCCAACAGGTTCATTAACTCCGGTAAATTGTCTGCAGTGAGAATAGAGACCCATGTTTCTTTATTGGACACTTCATCATCCTCGACCTGTTGCTCTATCGCAGCACGTTGGCATTCATTGATTACATCCATCGCTGCTAGACGAAACTGAGCTATGCTAGAGAAAGAAACCTCAAAGATCTGCGTTAGACTTTGAATTGCCTGTTCGCCCGAACCGACGCTGATGAAGAACTGCAGCTGCTGAAGATGATCTGGATTTGACTGGTAATGCGCCTCCCTGTTTCCTACAATATCCTCGAAGCAAACCACCTGATTATTTCCAACAAAGACCTTGTATTGCACCGCACGACATGCTTCCTGATATCCAAGGTGCGCTTCTTCTATATGTATACGTTTGCGCCCGATCCCGATGTTAACATAGCATTTGTAGGATTCACACAGATTGGTTATAAGTGATTCACAATCGCTGACAAGATTCGTCGCTTGGTTAAATGAAATGATTACAATTTGGTTTCGGGTATCTGTTAAAATAATCACTTGATTGTCGTTCTGGTAGAACGATTCCACTTTGTATCTGCATTCCATTCCCAAGAGAATCAACTGTTCCTCTGATTGCTTTACGGATGCTGAGGTAATTTCTAGAATAGCGATTTGAAAGGCCTCTTTGCTTAGGAACACCGGCAGTTTAAAATAGTCCGCTTTTTCATGAATCTCTTCTTTGGAAAGATCGCCCTTTAACCACTGATATAAATATTTTTCTCTGAGATATGGAAAATTCCGCTCTAAATCTTCCTTCAATCTCTCTAATTCCTTATCTCGCGTATGCTCCTCGTATATTTTATTTTTCAGCTTATCAATCACATGGAGCAAATCTGAAGCACGAATCGGTTTGAGAATGAAATCAGAAATTCCCATTTTGATGCTCTGATGTGCATATTCGAATTCATCATGACCTGTAACGATAACAATTTTTATATCCGGATACTTTGCTAAAACTTCCCTGCTAAACTCAATTCCGTTGATAGAGGGCATATAAATATCCGTAAAAATGATGTCCGGTCTCTGTTCATCCACCATATGCAAAGCTTCATGTGCATTGGAAGCTTCTCCTATAATAGTTAGGCCTTGCTTTTCCCAGTCAATACGCATCCTAAGCAGGTTCCTTATCAAATATTCATCATCAACAATCAAAACCTTTAATTTTTCCATTGCGTATCTATCCCTTCGGTATAATTATCGTTATCGTCATCCCTTTTCCTAATTCGCTTTCGATTTTAATACAGTTTTTATTTCCATAAAAAATACGCAAGCGCTCCATAGTTCCCCACAATCCAAAGCTCTTTAATTGATCTTTTCTTTCAAGAATTTGCATAATCTCTTCTTCCAACATCCCAACACCATCATCAGATATGGATATTCTTACTTCATCTTTCATATTTCGCGCAGTGATGCGAATCGTTCCTCTCGTTCCTTTAGGACGAATACCATGATAAAGCGAATTTTCAACCAACGGTTGCATAACCAGTTTGGGTATAGGAAATTGGCAGCAGTCTTCCTCTACGTCGAACTGAGCCTCAAAAACATCCTTGTAACGTATATTTTGGATTTTCAAATAATTACGAACCATTTCAATCTCTTCACCGACCGTGATAACGTCTAAGCCCTTGCTGACACTCATACGATAATAGTTTCCCAATGCCTCAATCATTTCACATAGCTGATCGTTTAATCCTGATAACGCCAACGAAGTAATGGAGTCCAGCGTGTTATATAAAAAATGCGGTTTGATCTGGGATTGCAGTGTATTTAGTTCAGCTTTACGAATCATCTTCTGCTCGTCGACGATTCGGGTCAGAAGCTGATCCATTTCCTCAATCATGTGATTATAACCGTTAAACAACTGTTCGAATTCATAAATATTGCGTTCTACATTTACTTTCATAAAATTACCGCTAGGAGCTTTGTTCATGGATCGCAGGAGCTTATGTATCGGATTAATAATACTGCGCGAAATGATGAAGGAACTAAAAAAGAAAATACTTCCATTAATAATCAATAGAAGCAATGCCAAGAGCACAAGCGATTTATTCCGCGAATCAATCGTTTTGTAGGGTGTAATACTTACAAATTTCCAATTAAATTCTCCACCCGAGAGATAAGAGATTCTATACTTCTGTGAACTAGAATTCAATGTAAGAGATCCTGAGTTGCTTTTCTGAAATTGTTGTTCCAGGCTCTCTCTGTTTGTCATAAGGATCTCTTTATAGACTGCATTATGTTGATCTTGGGTGGAATCGGATACGATGATATGATTATTTTCATCTAAAATAGCAATTTCAAAGGAACTCTGATTCAGCAGATTGGAATACGCCTGTACAAAGGCGTCGTCTTTGATATTAATGACCAACACCCCTAGGGGAGAAGTGTTATCAATATCCCGAATCAACCGTATAAAAGATACGAAATTTTCATCGGCTCCCATTCTTGAAAAAGCGCCGCTGCCATTTAATCTTAGAATATATTTCCCTTTATTACTTACAACTTGTTCATACCATGAGGCATCCTTTATGTCCGCTTCCATAAAAGTTGGTAATTCCTGTGTTCCGACGGAAAAACGATGCCCCGTATTGTCGAAAATATTAACAGAATCAATTATAGGAACCGCTTGCATAAGATTATACAAATAGGCGCTAACTTTAGACTGTGTATCCAGATTGGAATACACCCCTCCCTGCCTTAACAAATTTTGCAGATTATGATCGGAAAATATCATTTTAGAGTAGTTGTTTACGTTTTCAATCATTAAATCAACGTTTGTCTGTATAGAAGTAATTGTTTGCAAAGACGCCTCATTAATTTTCTTCTGGGCTGAATTAGTAGATATTTGATTTAACACCCCATAACTGAAACCCACCGTAAGCAAAATGACTAAAAAATAGGCAAATGGTATTTTAAATGCTAATTTTTTCGAGTTAGTGTTAATCAAAGATTTTATACTACTTATAATCCGTACCATCAACGTTTGATCCCCCATTTGTATGCCGTAATCTATCTTCACTGTTCTCCTAGCACTGATAAGCATTAATATAACATATATTTATCCAGAGCTAACACTAACCCATTTTGCATTGCATAATGAGTATTACCTTACACAGTGAGCAGTTCCCGTCACTTGCGTTTAAATGTTGTAACTAAAGCAGGGGAATAAATAAAGCAGTGCCCCTTCCTCCGACTTATCGAGAAAGGGGCACTGCTATTGACTTCTACTACCAATATCCTCGGATTCCGGTCTGCATGCGAATCAGCGCTTCCAAATAATAATAGTCTCCCCAAATCATATGGCCATCAGGCACACGTCCACCTCTGACATGATAGGAACCATGCTTTAGAAGCCCCTCCGCGTCCGGATTTCCGGATGTCGCATAATGTTCCGCTAAGGATTTCATGCTGCGGAGTAAGGCTGCTTCATAAATAGCACGATCCGGGTCATCTGCGTCCAGAAGATCCAGCAACTCCAAAAGACCGGAAGCCGCAATGGCTGAAGCCGAGCTGTCGCGAGGAGTACTCGCTTCCACCGGCACATCAAAATCCCAATACGCCACATTATCCTCTGGAAGATGGCTGATAAAGTAATGAACCAGACTTTTAGAGGTATTAAGAAAGTCTTCCTCTCGTGTATAACGATAAGCCAGGGCAAATCCGTATATTCCCCACGCTTGACCACGTGTCCAGGTCGATCCATCCTCATAACCTTGATGTGTTCCTCCACGAATTGCACTTCCTGTAGCTGGATCAAAGTAAAAAGTATGATAAGAGGAAGCATCCCCACGCACAAGAAATTTCCGGCTCTTTAACGCATGTTCGAGAGCTATATCATAATAACGATTGTCCCCCGTTTCCTCCGCAGCCCAGAACAGCAGAGGCAAATTCATTAAGCAGTCAATAATGATACGTCCCGCATTCTCGGGGTCACTCTCTAAACCCCAGGCCTGGAGGATTCCAGCGTTTTCACGCCAGCGTTTGCATAGTGTATCCGCAGCCTGTAGACCGACAGCTCGGGCTTCTTCGCTGCCTGTTATTTTCCACTCTGCTACTGCAGTCAGTGAGTACAAAAAGCCAATATCATGATGGTCCAGGGCGATGTGATGATCCAGACGATGCTTAAAGTCTCCTAACCAAGAAGCTGCCGCCTCCTTATAGAATGAATCTTTGCTATATTCATAAGCAAGCCACATCATCCCTACATAAAATCCTTCTATCCAATCATCATTGTCTCCCCATTCGTACTGTTGTCCCTCTGCTATATGAGGCAGTTTGCCCGGATGGTTAGCAATATTTCTCTTAATTTTGTGAATCGCATCCTCAATCGCCTTATTCCACATCTTTGTTTCTCCTTTCCGATACGTCAGCAGTATAGAGCAGTTCACCGTTACAGGAATCGTATACAGAAATCCTTCCATCCGAATGCTGCTTAATAATTGGTGGCAAAGCTAGTGCTGACTGGTTCTCTGGGGTATTCGTAGCTCCGAAGACTGCAGATATTAATACCTGATCCCCCGGCTCCAATCTGGAGATCAAGCTCGGAAGAAACGTCCGAGGCTTCAGCAGATTAGTATTCGGTTCGGGTAGCACGCATTCTCCCCGGTCAAAACCACTTAGCATATGTATGGCACTGATTCCCCAGGGCAATTGCACCGAGACAGCAGTGTTAGATACATGAATGTTTTCCCGATCACTGCGTGAGAAGCCAGCAGACTGGCCAATGGCAAATCCACCCTCCGCTACGTCGAGACACCGGGCGCTGTGAATGCTGTGAATACGGACATGCCACAGACCTGCTGGAATAATCCATGTCTCCACATGTACATCGCTCCAGGGATGCCAGCGTGAATATACATAATTCTCTCCAACTTCCCACGTCTCGCAGAATCTGCGTACCCGGTAATGTTCATCGCGTTCACACAATGCTAATGTAGAGTCGTAAGCGCCTTGAACTAAGCCATAACCCGCCTTCGGCACACTGAATCCGAACAGCGTGGAGTAAGCAAACTTGGAATATTTAGCTGCGCTATGGGCCATATCAAAGTTCGCCATCTGACCAGAGGTATAGGCAATAACATGCTTATTTCCTTCCGGACGACTCACCAGCATACGTGCCTCTTGGAGAGCCCGAAGCTCTTTCAATTCAGGTAGCGGCTCTTCCTCTGCCTGCCAAAAAGGATGATCGTCCGGCAAGGCTAGAATAAGCATAGCTTTAAAGGCCCAATACGGTGATCCGGGGGCATTGTAGTTCTCCGTCATTACCAGATTCGGGTAAGCATATCCGATACTTAGTAATCCGTCTATTCCCACAATAGGCTTTTCAAACCACCAACGAAAATGACGCATTATAATTCCTTTGAGAACGCCATATGAGAAAGGAAGAACCTCGGCATACACCAGCGCACTCCAAAAAGAGACCTGTGCAAAACGATAGGTCAGACTACGTCCGAAAGGAATCGCACTTCCGTCCTCAGCAAACCAATACATAAAATCTTTGGCAAATTGCGCGGATCTTTCCCGGTAAACTGCAGCCCTCTGAGGATCATCCTCCGCCATCAATTTAGCATATATCAGCGTATAATAATGCATAGCAAAAGCAATATAATAGTCTCTCTGATCGGTCAGCCCGTCGGAATACCATCCATCACTCAAGTAGTAGGTGTCAATCTTCTCCAGATAATCATCCATGATCTCTTGATCGTAGGGTAATCCGACTTTCTTAAAGCCCACATTGACAAGAACCGTGAACATCAGCCAGTTATTCGGATTCGAGCGATCCACATGATTGATCTGGTTCAACCAGTTATATACCTGCATTTTCTGAACATCACTCAATGGTTCCCACAGCTTATGCGGCGCAAGAGCAAGCCCCAGTCCCAGGACGGCTTGTTCCACCATACGCTGGTCTTTGGTCGAGAATTCACCCCAATATTCTTCATGCTCCGGGTCAGTCCCGTTAATGATCCCCTCTAGAAACATCGGCCAGAGCGCACTTTCTCCTCCACCGCTGGCATGGGGAACAAGCCCCCATAAAGGACGGGCAAAGGCTTCCATAAGCGCAGTCGCTTCATTATATATAGATCCTGTAGCTCCCATCTCGATTCCTGCATGACCAGCAGTAAATCGCTGCTCTAGCGGAGCATACAGATCATTTAAGAACAGCTGTAATTCATTTTTAGTACCCTTCAGTTCCACAGTAATGGTCCCTCCAATCCAAACTCAATGCCAAGCCGCATATTCACTAGGCCGCATGCCCATTTCTCGCTTAAACAGCTTGATGAAATAACTTTTGTTCGCATATCCCAGATATTCGGAAATCTCTTCTACAGTCTTTCCAGACTGATTAAGCAGCTCTTTTGCCTTCTGAAGCTTTAGCATATTTACATATTCAATGAAATTCTGGTTTGTTTCCCTTTTGAAGAGGCGACTGAAATAGCTGGCATTTAAGTTCAAGCGTCCTGCCATGTCCTCCAGCGTTATTTTCTCCGTTACATGACTAATCACGAACTGCTGGGCTTTGATGACCTCACTCCGTTTGGACTTGATGGAGAACATACTTATTTTCCGTGCTAATTCCTCCAAGTACTGGACCAGCCAATCTTCCAAATGCTCCAGGGTTTCAATATCACCTACCACATTAAACAGCTTCTCTTCAGCCATAGGCAATGGAGATTGCAACAGCTGTTTCGTCTTCATTTGCAAGTCCATCAGCAAGCGGAGCACACATTCCTTAACTTCATTGGGATGGAATTTTTGCGAGGCCACCCATTCTCTCCATTCCTTGATATGAACACGAAGCTCTATTTCCCTGTTCAAGGCAATATCATCATTGATAACAGCGTAAATGCTTCCATATTGGGCATAAATATCTTCCTTTGAAAAGCAAATCTCTTCAAAGCGGTGAATTCCTGCTGTTGGCAGATAAAAACGTTGGGTTTTCTCCCTTAGCATCCGCTGTAATGTCCCACGAATTTCTTCAGGACTGCGCGCCTCAGCGCCAAATAAACAGGAGACAGACAGCTTAAGATATTTTTGCACGGCTGCAGCTGCATTTTGCATAGAGTGATAGATCACTTGGTGGTCTTTAGAAGGCTTGTCACTGCAAAAGAGAATGACAATTTCCTTATGACTATATCTCGAAATAAACAGACTGTGATCAGCCTCAAGCACTTCCTGCATGATATTCTCAACTGCAAAAGAAATTGTATATCCACTCATTCGGCGTACCCTTGAAACTTCCTCAGGGCGGTTAATCACAATAAGCACCGGAATATAGTTCTTAGCATGGATCATAATTCCGTTTGACCGGGCTTGCTCGATCCAAGACTCCTTGTCCCAGGACTGGTACAAGGTATCTTTTAGAAACTTTTCCTTCAGCGCGGCGCGGTTTTGAGACTGTTTTTGCTTATATACCAGCATCTCCGTATGCCGCTGCCTGTTCAAGCCCACTTCCGTTACAAGGGTTCTAAGGGCATGCTGCAGCTGAGCGATATCCAGAGATTCCTTTAAAATATATTCCCCCACGTTAAGCTTAAGTGCCTGCTGAGCGTACTTGAATTCGTTGTGGCAGGAGAGAATGATCGCACGGATTCCAGGATTCACCGCTCTGAATTTCTCAAGCATCTCTAGTCCGTTCATCTTGGGCATTCCAATATCGGTAATAATCAGATCCGGTGGATTCTGCTGTGCTTTTTCCCAAGCCTCGAGACCGCTATAATAACACCCGATGAGTTCAATCCCGAGCTCACTCCAAGGCACAGCCTGCGACAAATAACGGATCACCGGATAGTCATCATCCACCAAAATTGCCGTCAGCATTCACCACACCCACCTTTCCATCATCCAGAGGAAACTCCAAACAAATCTCCGTCCCCACATCAGGTTCGCTTTGAATATTCAGCTTGAAAGCAGTGCCGTAAATCATACTGAGGCGTTGGGCCACATTGCGTAAGCCTATGCCGGAGAACCCCCTTCTGTCCTCATCTGCAATTTGCTCGCTGCTGTATGCGGTTTCACGAAGTCTTGTTAAATTCTCCGCTGACATGCCGATGCCATTATCCTTAATCGTGATAACCAGCATTCCCGAAGTTGCCACAATATGAGCTTCAATAAAGATCTCACCACCAAATTGCTCGAAACCATGGATGATCGCATTCTCGATCATAGGCTGAATCATAAACCGAGGCACCAGTGCTTCAGCAGTTCCGTCTGCTAAATTCATTTCCAGCTTGACCTGATTGGCATGGCGAAAATTCATCAAAGTCACATAATGAGATATCGTATCTGTCTCCTCACAAAGTGGGATAAACTCATTGTCTCTGTTAAAGGTCATACGGAGCAAAGACGACAACGAACCAATCAACTCGGCGTTCTCCTTGTCTCCTTGCATCAGAATATTTAACCGGATCGAATTCAATAGATTAAACATAAAGTGCGGATTGATCTGTGCCTGCAGCATTTCCAGTTCAGCTTTTCTTTTTCCTGTTTGCTCATAGGTGATCTGTTCAATCATGGACTCTATTCGATCTAGCATTTGGTCAATGGTACGGGCCAGCTGTGCCGCCTCATTATTCCCACGGATTAGTGAACGTTCATCCAATTGACCACGACCTATTCGCTTTACAAAAGCACTTAATTTCACGATGGGCTGAGTCAGCTTAGAGATTAGAACGGTTAAGAGAACGGAAAACAAGGTAAAGAATAGAATTTGCACGGCTAAGCTGATAAATAAAATCTGCTTATTCTTCGATAAGGCATCCTTCAGTGGAATAATGCTTACCATCCGCCATTTGTTACTGCTCAGTTCCTGGTCTACATATAAGAATTTCTCCCCGTTAATTTCGACAGTATCAAGCTCGCCATCCTTTTTCCGCCACGTCATCGTATCACCTATTTGGGCCTTGTCAGCATGCGAGACTACCGTTCCCTTGTCATCCAAAAGCATCATCTCTTTGCCATTGTCATTATTCAGGTAAGGGCGGAGTTTGCGCTCATTGATGTTGATAATCATATATCCGATCGTGCTGCTGGAGGTTGATTGAATGGGTCTTGCAATGGTTACCCAATCCACTGAACTCTTATCCGAGTAATTATAGTAAGTATCGTGTTCCGCTTTCCAATAGGTCGAGATAGGTTGAATTTTTTTCAGAAGCGACATCCACTGCTCGTTATAAAAGGTTGAAGGATTAAAGTCACTATAAGGATAGCTGGTATAAATAAATCCATTCTTTCCGATTAGCGTTACTTTCAAATATTCTGTCAGAACGAACATATCATCCAGCATCCGTGACATACGGTTATACTGGATGATATGCTTCGCTGAACGAAGCGTCTCTGGATCAGCAGACATCATCTGCCTAATTTCGCTGTTCTGAAGTACAAAATTGGACTGCTCCAGCGTTTGTTCAAAAATGGCATTCATATTGGCACTGGACGCATTGAGAGACTCTCTTGCGCTGCCAACGGCCTTCTCTAGAATCAGATCCCGGGTTAAGTAATCTGTAACCATGTAAATGCAGACTAGCGGGATCAGTACACAGATCATTGAAGACCAGACAAGTTTCATTCGAAGTGATTGATGCTTTCTAAACACGGATGACAGGCCCCATATCTGTTTTAAATTTGGAGCAGGAGGCAGAAATGCTTTCCTGCCCCCACATTATAAGCCCCCTTGGGGAAGCGTACAATCAGTCTCCGCCTACTTTCCGCTGTTGTTCTGAACGACCTCCGAAATTTTCTTATCGATATTGGTAACAGTGACATCCAGATCCTGTTGGCCAAGGAGATACATCTCCGCTTCTGGAATAACGTTGTTCTTAGCTTCATCCGCATATTTAGCCGGTACTTGCGTCGCACCAGGATTCGAGTTCTCCATTGTAAATTTCAATGAATCCACATCAATCTTAGATGGATCCTTAGAACCACTCACAATCGTATCGACCAATTTGTTCGTGTCCGATTTCGCCCAGCCAGAGAAGACACGTCCGCCGATTTCCAGTCCTTCAGAGGTATACCAGCGTACAAAGGTGTACGCAGCTTCCTTATGCTTGGATTTAGCAGCTATCCCCATATAGGTTGGCTGAACAGGTGAGTAATGTTTGCTCTCACTATCCAGTCGAGGGATCGGCGCAAACGCGGTAACGAAGGTTGCTGGAATGGCATCCGTTCCACCCGATTCCGCAACCATCCAGTCACCCATCGGAAGCATCGCTGCTAAACCGTTAAAATACTGATTCCGGTAGGCAAGCTTCTGCGAAATAATATCCTCGTAAGGAGTAGCACTCTTATCTTCGTACATCATTTTCTTCATCATCTGCAGATTAGCCTTAAATTGCGGGTCCAGGGCATTGGAGGTTCCGTCAGATTTTAGGAAAGTATTATCCTCAGGCTTACTCATTAGCTGGAGCTGGAAATAATCCGGCCAATTATGCAGATATGCTCCAAAACGCTTCGTTGCACCCTCACCCTTAGTCAATTTCTTGGCATACTCTTCGAAATCCGCCCAAGTCCAGTCGGTCGGAACCGGCAGACCCGCCTCATCTAGCATTTCTTTGTTAAGAAGCACGAACCAGCGCTGCATAGATGACGGTAACGCATAAACTTTGCCATTGACCGTAGTATCCACTAGATATTCATCGGAGAGCTTATACCCTTCTTTCTGAATATATTCGTCCATCGGTGCTAACACACCGATATCTGCACGCTGCGAATAGTTGGTATACGGCAATTCGACAATATCCAGCGGGTCACTTGCAGCGGCCATCAAATCCAGCTTCTGCATGGAGGCAACAGAGTCTCCTTTTTCATTTAGTAGATCCACTTCTACATGAATGTCGGGATGCGCCTTCTCAAACTCTGCGATAATCGTGCTCCACTTCGCTTTAGCTTCTGTCTGCCAGGTGCTCAGCTTCAGCGTAACCTTCTCTGCTGCAGGCTCCTTATTTCCACCAGTGTCAGGCGCATTTGTCGCTCCTGCATTATTTGTTTTCGCATTTCCACCGCATGCGGTGAGTGACAACGCCATTGATGAGATCATAAGCACGGATAATAATTTCTTTTTCATATAGACCCTCCTATAAATGTGTTGGGCATACCTCGTCTTACAGCTAGTGCTATGTAACTGCTTACAAGAACATCCTAACATGCAGGATAGATGAGGAAAGTTCTCATATTCTACCGAAGAGAAACTATTTTGACTTTTATTATCCTTTCACACCGCCGAGGGCAATCCCCTCAATAACCTGCTTCTGACCAAGAGCAAAAATAATCAGCAGTGGCAGTATTGCGGACACCGCACCAGCCATCATAAGGGAATAGACATCCCCGTATTGGTCCCCAAACAACCGAATACCTAACTGAATAGTAAACAGTTCTTTAGACTTCAAAAAAATGAGTGGATACTGATAGTCGTTCCAGGTCCAGATAAAACGTAGAATAGCATAAGTAGCTACAGCGGGACGGATCAGCGGAAAGGCAATTTGTAGAAATGAACGAAAATGACCTGCTCCATCTATCCGCGCGGATTCAAGATACTCGTTGTTTACTCCCATAAAAAATTGCTTGAGCATAAACGCACCAATAATACTAAAACTGTTAATTAAGATCAACCCTAGATGTGTATCAATCAGATTCAACCAGTTAAACAGCAGAAACTGCGGAACCAGTGAAGCCTGTGGAGGAACCATGTAAAGGGCCAACACAACTATAAACATTGCATCTCTACCCGGAAAACGCAGCTTGGAGAACCCATAAGCCGCCAGTGCGCATATCAGCACATTAATTATAGTCGTGGCCAGCGTAATATAAATGGAATTTCCGTAATAACGAGCGAAATCACCGGACCAAACCTGTTTGTAATTTTCAATAAGATTCCACTGCTGAGGCAACCATTCTATTGGAAAATTAAACACATCTTTCTCCAGTTTAAAGGAAGTGGATAACATCCATAGAAACGGTAAAAGAAATGCGATACCTAGCAGTCCCATTGCGATTGTCCAGATGGTTCTGGATAGAAGCTCTTTTCTCACTGTAATTTCTCCTTTCCGCCTTTAATAATTGACCCATTTTTTTTGCGCTAACATCTGCAGGGCTGTAATGATCAGGCAGATGAGGAACAGGACAAGTGCCATGCTAGAAGCATAACCCGTCTTCAATTGATTGAAGGCAGTGTCATACAGCTCATAGACAATAACAGTCGTGGAGTTAGCCGGTCCGCCCTGTGTCAGTACTTGTATGAGATCAAAGATTTTAAAGGAGCCGATGACCCCTGTAACCAGCAGGAAAAAGGTAGTTGGCGATATGCAGGGAACCGTGATGTTTCGGAATTTCCGCCAGACATTGGCACCGTCAATATCAGCCGCTTCATAAAGGTCCTTCGGAATACTCTGTAAACCCGCGATAAAAATAATAATGTTGTACCCGAGCTGAATCCAAATCTGGATCATCATCAGCGACGGCAACGCATAATGGATATCAGCCAGCCATTTGGGTGGAGAATCCCATCCCAGTGACATCAGAAATTGATTGACAGGCCCTAGGGAAGGGTGAAACATAACCTGCCAAACCATAGCGATGGCAACTACACTGGAAATGTAGGGAAGGAAGTAAATTACTTTAAATAAATCCTTCAGGAAAACCTGTTTATCAATCAGGATAGCTAACAGCAGAGCAACGATGATCGTAACCGGTACTGTAATAATAAAGAGCAAATTGTTCAGCAAGCTTTTCATAAAGGCATCATCATGAAACAGCCTTATGAAATTATCGAAGCCCGCGAACTTAATCCCCCCTAGACCAGCTACAAAGTTCCAGTTCGTGAAGCTTAACAATAGTGAACCCAGGACAGGGATCAAGGTCAAGATAATCAGCCCCAACATTAGTGGAGTGACGAATAAATACCCAGCGATTGCTTCGCGCGTATCCATTTTAAGATGAAATTTTCGTATCATAATTCTCCTCCTTTACTTATCCTAATTGTAGAAAAAGTAAGATGTGATCATAAGAACTATAATTGTTCATTTTGGAACTAATTTTACCGATCCTTCGGTCACGAAACCTTCTAGATAACGCAAAAAAGCGCGAGCCACGCTCCCGCCATCCACTACTTTTCTATGCTTTTACGTAAAGCAAAGCTTTTGTTACACCGACGCAACCTCTACAATATCTTTTCCCTCCCCACTCGTGCTTTTAAGCTTTTTACTAAAAATAATAAACAAGATGACACCCATCAAACTCGTTATAACTTCTGTTATGGTCATTGACCAGATCACGCCATGAAGTCCAAAGACAGAATGTAACACGATAATCATAGGGATAAACAATACGCCTTGTGTGATGGCCATAATATTAGTTGGTATCCCCTGTCCGGTCGCTTGAAAAATACTCATAAACAAACCTGTAAATCCATTAAATAAAGCAGAAATCAGCATGGCTACCAAAATATAAGTTCCCATACTTAACACGGAAGGGTCATTAGAGAAGAAATGCAGAATCGCTCCTTTGAACAGAAATACTAGACCTACAAAGACAAAAGCAATGGCTCCGATATAGGCAAAAGCATGTTTAATCGTTGATTTAAGTCTCGCCATATTTTGACTAGCAAAGTTAAACGCAAATAGTGGAATCAAACCTAAGAATAAGCCCATTGATAAGAACTCCGGAACTTGCACAATTCTTAAGGCCACACCAAATCCGGCAACCACATTTTCTCCATATTGAATCGCGAAGTTATTTAACAAAAGCGTGCTCACAATCACAAAACTAAATTGCAATAACTCAGATACACCTATTTTGTATACTTCTAATTGATCTCGAACAGATATCCTGAAATGCTTCAAGAATCCTCTTAAATGCTCACTTTTCGTTTCTAAAAAATAGACATAATAAATCGCGGAACCCACATTCGCTAAAACCATCGCCAACGCAGCACCTGCCACATGCCATTTCAGCACAAGAATAAAGAGTGGATCAAAAATTAAACTTAAAGCCGTACTGATGAAGATCCCGTACATCGATTCTTTGGAGGCACCTTCGGAACGGACTAGCTGTTCCAAGGCAAAATTAAGCACAATGGCGAATCCACCGGCGAAAAGAGTCACAGCATAAGCCTTAGTAAAGGCTAGAGTAGCAGCATCTGCACCTAGCAATCGTGTAATTGGATCCATCGCTAACATCGCTAGTAGAGCAATAAGAATACCAACCATAATGCTTCCATAAAAAGTGTATCCGGCAACCTTCTTCCCCTTCTCCGTATCCTTTTGCCCCGCTAGCCTTGTAATAAATGTTCCTCCACCAACGCCGAGCATATTCCCAAAGGCCATTAAGACTGTGAAAATGGGTAGACCCAGCGTAATGGCAGTCAGCATACTAGTATTGTGAAGTAACCCAATGAAATAAGCATTGATTACATTATAGATGGTACCTACAGACATCCCGATCATCATAGGAATGGATAAATGAGCTATTGCCTTCTTGATCGGCGCCGATTCTAAATAATATTGATTAGAGACTTCTGTTTCCATGATTAACCCTCCGAACGTTTATAGACTTGAATTAACTTTTTGCAGTAAAGACTTTAAGTTTGCTGTTTCTTCCGGACTGAGTGCTTTTGTAATGCTTGTTTCTACCTCAGAGAAAATCTCATTAAACTCCTCGACCAAAAGAGCGCCCTTTTCCAAAACAAAAATACTCTTCTGCCGTTCATCATTTTCAGGTGTGACACGCTTGATATAGCCTTTCTTTTCTAACCCTTGAAGCATGCTGGTGATACTCGCCCCTTTTCTATTAAAGACTTCCGCCAAATCCTTTTGAATTACACCTTTTTCTTGATGCTCAAAAATATAACCGATCATGCGTCCTTGCTGTGAATTCAGCCCTAGCTCATTCAGCCTGGCATCGGCTGTGCTTTTTAGTTTCATCCCGATCTCTCGAATTAAATTAGAAAATGGTGTGTTTTCAACGGGTTTACTCATTGTTATTTCCTCCGTATTCGCATTAGTTAGAACTCTAAGTAACATCATTATCATAATAGTTAGAAATCTAACTGTCAAGGTTCTAACTAAATAAAAAAAACTCCTCTCCAGCATCCGTCGAGTAGACAGGCACTGAAAAGGAGCTTTATAGATGATAATTTACTTATTGGTTAAATAACTTATAGATCATAACTGCTGCCTGCGCACGTGTTGTTTGGGCGCGAGGTGCAAAACTGCCATCCGTAAATCCAGTTAATATTTCTGCTTTCTGCATAGCACCGATTGATGCCTTGGCGTATTCAGAGATGAGATTTACATCGGTAAAATTCACTTCCCCACCTTCAAAAGGAGTTCCCCTCATTTGGGCCGCTCTATACGTCATCACTGAAATATCTTGTCTTGAAATCGGATCATGGATGCCAAAACTTCCATCTGATTTTCCTTCCACAATTCCGAGCGCTTGTGCGGAGCCAATATAGTCCGTATACCATGCGTATGCCTTAACATCTGTGAAGCTGCTAGAGGTATGCTCTACCTTAAGATTCAAGGCAAGCATTAGCATCTTCACGAACTCTGCACGCGTCACCGAAACATCAGGATTAAATGTAGAATCATCTGTCCCCTTCACAATTTCTCTCGCTGCCAAGGCCTCGATACTTGTTCTTGCCCAATCCAGCTTATCGATATCTCGGAAGATTGATCTAGCATAAGCCGCAGCATAATAGCTGAAATGATTCGTTTCAAACACGATTTCCTTTGCATTTGCATCATATCTGCTGTGTCGAATCACTTCAACATTTCCATCATCATTAATGTGGTAGGCAACCACAGTCTCCGGCTTCTCATCTTTTTTAAGCGTGTATGGCAAAGCCAGTGTTATTCCGTGCTTCGCTTTAAAGATCTTGATCGTTATTCCATCTACCTTCAACGTAAAGTCTAGTAATGGATTCGAACCAAACTTCTTCTGCATAGCTCCAGAAAGCTCAGAAAGATCTGCTAGTCGTACGGTCAGTTGAATTTCTTTGCCCTGATCGCCGGTAAGCTCCAATAGCTGCTCTTTGGATAGTTTCACTGAAGCAAGACCCATATTCAGTGTGAGTTTTTTCAATTCACCTATTGCAATAGAACCTGTAATCTCTTTAACTGGAAGCTTAACGGTTACCGTATTGAAAGGAAGTTGCGAAATTACCTGAATGGTTAAGTTTCCATCCAAGACTGTTTTTACAGCCTTTTGGAAATCAGCCTCAGTTACTGTCACTACACCAATATTCGGCTGTAACGCAATTTCAATCAGTCCCGTCTTAATGGTTAAATTAGACGTTTGTGAACCCTTGTTATTGTTATTGGTATTGTCATTCACAACTGGCGGTGCTGTAATCACGGAAGCTGCAAAAGCCTCCATTTCCTTCTTCAGTTCCGTCAGCGCTTGATCTACTTGCATTTGAGAGATTAGAATGTTGTTCGCAATTGCATGTGCTAATTGGATCGCCTTATTTAATCTATCTACCGCAGCTTGTGAATATTGCCCTGGCACAGTCCCAACTACAGCCGCCGCTACTTTAGCTTGAGCAACATCTATTAGCGAGATTAATGGCGATTTATCTACTGGCACTTTGTTAATCTGCACCTGATATAAAGGTCCGTCTGACAGCTTCATTTCGCTTCCATCTAGATTGCTCACCGTAACATTCACTGGAGTTATAGAACTTGTAGTATTCTCAGCAACAGACTCCGTCTGGAAATGTATGTTCAGCAAGTCACCTGTCTCCCTAGGAATAAAAGATGGGTCTGTACTCATTAGCTGAACCTTCACAATTCCAGATTCATCCGTTTGTGTATCAACGGTTACTCCATCGATCAAGGAATCCACTTGAACAAATTTCAAATGCGTTGGGTCATAATTGAAAGTAACTTCTTTCAGATATACACTCTCTGTAACACCTACCAGCTTGAACGTTAAATCTAAAGGCTGACCGCCTGTAACCTCTGCTGGTCCGGTCAGAATACCTAAAGGTACTTTAGCAGCCTGTACTGTTAAGCTAAACAGGGCCACCTGCTCTGCAAACTCTGCCTTAATCTCTGCGCTACCTACTGAGATTGCACTTATTAATCCCTTCTTAGATATAGTTGCTACTTCTGATTTACTACTAGTAAACTTTGCTTCAGCGGTAACATCTACAGTTGTGTTATCGCTATAGTTAGCTATCAGCTTCATTTGTTGATCTGCTTCACCCAAATACATCGTAGACGGCCCAGTGATAGATAATGAGGTCAACGTCTTGTCGGTAGAGGGTTCTGCTGGAATTCCGTCTGTGGCATATTGTGCAAAAAACACATCGTCAAAATAATATACGCCTGGGTTCCATTCACCAAGTGAAATGCTTGTGATCTTCGAGAAATCGAGTCCATTGTTCACTATTTTTCTCAGGTTTATTGACACCTTTGTCCATGCGCCGCCTATTCCTGCGCTCTCTGTCCAGCCGTCTGCGATGACACCATTCGCATCTTGCAAGACAACATTGACGGTGTTCCCCTTCTTACTCATATCCTTTACATAAAAGCTAAGGTAATCATAACCCGTTGAATCAAAGACGCTTCCTTCTTGAGGTAACAGGGTTACGTTACGATCTGACCGACCTGGATATCCACCTTCACCCGTGATTTCCATCCGTACACTCGATACCCCATTTGAATATTGTGGATGTTCCTTCTCGATAGTTGCTGTAGTATTGCTACCAACGATCACAACTGCTTCAGCGTTATCCTCTAAGTTCTGATACCATTTCGTATTTCCGATTGGATTAAGAACTGGCAATGGGTCATTCTCATAGGTCGTCAGATATAAATCATCCACATAATAAACACCGGATTGACCGACTTCAAGTTGAATCTCTTTGACAAAAAGGTTGTTGATTCCTTTAACAGCAGAACCAAGCGGCAGGGTTAGTCTCGACCAGCCACCTTTAACGGCTGTTTCGCGAGCTATACCGCTCCAGGATTTCCCGTTCGTGTCTACCAGCGTTACTCCCACCGTAGGCACATTACCTTGATCTGCTTTCACATACAAATTCAAATAATTAGCATACGTCAAGTCTTTGGAGATCATCCCATCTGCAGGGGCTACTGCCAGATAAGCAGAATCTGTTACCGTCCATTGAACAGATTTCGTTCCATTCGCATTCGCGGAGTCTTTCGAGACCACCGCTTTGCCATTAGGCCCTACGGAATAGAAATTCCCCGATTCAAAGTTCTGATAGAATTCACTTAGACCTACAGGTAAGGGTTCTACAGTAGATTTTTTGGTATATCGACCATAACGTTCTGATAAAATATCCGTTAGTTTCTTCTTGTCCTTCCGGTTCATATGCATCAGACCCATGGATTGAATATGTCCTCCATCATCGTCCACATTGGAGTACCAGTTGAAGGCCGTCCACCAAGCTGCTCCACTGAATATACCGTCCGGATTCGGTGTGCCGTCCTCATTTACCGTTGCTTTGCTAGCGAAGGCATTAAAGGTTGAATTAAAGAATTGTACTTGTTTATCACCTTGAGCACCATCTGGGCCGGACCAATAACCATACTCTGTAGCAAGAATCGGCTTATCCGGATACATCGCATGCAGATCTTCTATGGATTGTCTCGTTTCCATATCTGCATTTTCCCCATAGAAAATCCCGTAATACATCGTCATTCCAACGACATCCGCAACCGTATGGGTGTTATCGTCTTGCCCCATGTATTTGTTGGATACAGCCGATTGCGCTACTAAGCGGGTGCCATCAATTTCGTACGCAGTATCGTACAAATCTTGGATATAGTTAATTCGCGTTAAATTGCCCCCTGATTCATTTGTCGTTCCATCGAACCAAACCGAAGGTCTGTTGTAGTTGCTGTAAATCATTTCACTGAACATTTGCTTAGCCATGCCAGTTTGGCGTGTACCGTTAAATCCATCATCAGAGAACCAGAAAGCAGGGATTTCCTGCCATACGGCTAGACCTAGACGATCCGTATACATATACGAATTGATATGATTCGGAAGATGACCCGTCCGTACAAAATTTGCGTTAAATTGATTCTTGATGATAGAGAAATCCTTATAGATTTCATCATGTGTTAAGGAAGGGCCTTTATCAAAGCTGTCTTCGCTTCTACCCATACCTACTAGGAACGGAGCAGGCTTGCCATTGAGCATAATAGTTGCACCTTCGGTACTCAATGTGCGAATCCCAAATTGCGTATAGTAGGATTCAGACGTTCCGTCAGCCAACTTCTTTGTTACTTTTAATACATAAAGATTAGGTTCTGCCGGACTCCATAATTTCGGATTAGGTACCTGCAGGTTCAAATGGTCCAACGCGGCCGAATTAGCGTTCACTTTGACTGACTGTACTTTCGAAGCTACAGCAGCTCCACTAATTAGATCCTCGGAGAAATCACTGGATTGATTCGAATTCGTTAACTTGGCTTCAAACACCTGATAAGTTAGGTCTACATTAGCGTCTGATACTATTCGTTTATTGTTGAGAATCGTTGAGATATTCAGATCACCTTGCTCATTAAGCGGCTTAATATCACTTCTCACCACATAAACATCATCAGAGGCTTCCAGATAAATATCGCGCAACACACCGGTATAGTTAAACCAGTCTGACTTCACATAAGGCAGTATTTCACCTTTACTGAAGAAATCCCATTTCGGATTGTCCACACGTACGGCAATAACATTATCCTCACCGTATTTTAATAACGAACTGACATCGAGTCCAAAAGGGGTATACCCGCCAGCATGACCACCCGCATATACTCCATTCACCCA
Organism: Paenibacillus sp. Marseille-Q9583; assembly: GCF_976954365.1. Taxonomy (NCBI): domain Bacteria; kingdom Bacillati; phylum Bacillota; class Bacilli; order Caryophanales; family Paenibacillaceae; genus Paenibacillus; species Paenibacillus sp. Marseille-Q9583. Next base: position 68,403 of record NZ_CDRJTB010000012.1, on the reverse strand, counting down.
CACGTCCGCAAAATAGTTTACGCCCAAAAAGGATAACTTCACATTTTGCCCAGTCCAAGATGCATCGGGTTCACAATGTTTACGGTACCAGACTGCGCCTTGATAATCTTCAAAAGAGTCATTTTCAGTTACTTCCTTATCGGCTCCCGGCTTCACTCGATCATTTTCAGGCAGAGGCAACGTTTTGTTAGACCAAGCCGAGTCGTCGTATTGAGCGGCGAATCGATTCCCACTTTCAGCTTCAATAGCGGAGATACCAGCGGCATCCCTTGGCGCAGCCGATAATGTTGAATTCACGGTTACCCGCTGCTTATTCCACTCGCCATTCAAAGACAGATAATCACGATCCTTCTGCTTTTCAAATGAAGCAAGAGGGACTCCATTCTGATAAGGGATTATATCCCCTCCCACGGCCTTGTAGACTAGAGTAGTAAAACCAAAACCTGGAACTTCAGCGGCATCACTAGATGCAAAATACAGTTCATCATAATAGTAGGTTCCTTTTTGTGTAGAGCCTAATTGAATACCATTAATCTGTTTAACATTGAATTTGGATTTATCAAGATTCACCACCACACGCGTCCATTGATCATTCTGCGTGAGTGTATCTATAGCCGGATTCCAACTCTTACCTCCTACATCTTTGATGGTTACGCTCACCGGATTACCTCCGACAGCATCGTAGACATAAAAGATCAGGTATTCATAGTTTGTAGCATCAAACTGTTTCCCGAAATTATTCGAATCGGCAGCATCTAAAGACGCACCTAACAACTGTGGCGTAATGGTAACATGATTCACAGATTGAGCCTCGCTGTCTTCTGCAATCGTTACTTTGAGGCTGTTCTTTCCGTATTCATTGGAAGATAACGTATCTACAGTGGCAGTAACTCCTGAGGCTTCCACGAACCCTTTTTTGTGCTCAAAGTTCTGGTACCACTCTACCTTTACCTCTGGTTTCTTACTAATAAAACCCGGCAAGATGTCCTCCTTATTCTTTGCAAAATACATATCGTCAATATATAACGTATGCTTGTCCCATTGGCCGATAGTAACTTTCGCCACCTTACTTAAATCCAATTTACTATTTGGATCAAAGGAACTAAAGGGAACAACAATTTTCGTCCACTCTCCACTGACGGATTTATCGTCTGTCCAGAGATTTGTTGTCCGACCACTTGAATCCGTTATTGTGAGCTCCATATTACCGCTTTTCCCAACATCCTTTATGTAATAAATCAAATATTTATAAGCACTTACATCCATAAAGGCCCCGTTTACAGGAGTAATATCAACATAGTTCTGCGTATTGTTCGGCCAGTCTCCTCCCGTTGTGGATACCATTTTCATGCTCGTGGTCCCATTCTGGTTCGCAATGTGATCTCTATTTTTCTCATCGGTCAAAGTCGCTTTCGGACTAGAAAAACCGTTGCCCAGTTCGAAATTTTGGTATAGCAGGGTATTTGACGAAAGAGCTGTAATATCCGCTGTGTTCGCTTCTTGTGGAATAACAGCAGCTTCTGCAGGATTTGAACAATAAACAAAATTCCCGGCTAATATTATAACAATCAAAAAGAGCAGCATACTTCGTTTGATCACGTTATATCCTCCACATTCAATTTTGTAAACGATTGCAACATTCGATTTTAAGAGTCATCTATGGGTAACTCCATCACCACCTTTTGTACGGATTTATAAGTATGCTAGATTATTAAAAATCGATCAGTAGAAATAATCAGCATAGTCTTTGGAAAGAAATTGCTATAACAATAAAAATTCTAGCTCCATATTTCATGAAATCGATTTCACAAAACCGAAACTTATGACATTAGTCATTCCAGAATGATACATGATCCATTCGTTAATCTCACCGTATACTGCTCTTTTAAACAATTCTTATAACGCTCTTAACATCATTAGTAATTTAAAGATAATCTTGAAATCGTTTTCACGATAAATTATAATCAAATTATAAATTGATTGTCAAATCATAATTCAGAGAGTTGAATCGAATGGATATTAAAATAAGTGATGTAGCGGCAAAAGCAGGTGTCTCCCCTGCTACAGTCTCCCGAGTCTTGAACGGCATAGTTCACGTAAATCCTGACACAAAGGAAAAAGTACTTCAAGCGATCGATGAATTACACTACCACCCTAATGCAGCCGCCAAAAATTTGCGCAGTCAAAAAACCTCAACGATTGGCATCATTGTTCCGGATATTAATTCGGCCTATTTTGCTCAAATTGTTAAAGGAATTGAGAACATGGCTTATGCCCGCAAGTATAAAGTGATTATTTGTGATGCTGAGAATTCAAAGGAAAAGGAACTGGAATATCTAACCTTTTTAACAGATCGAACGGTTGATGGCATGATCTTAAATACCACCCAACTTAGTGAAAAGGAAGTTATTGAATTTGCTGAGAAGGGCTATAACATCGGGGTCATTGGCAAGCATATTGAGCATGATTTAGTTCCCTGCATCTATACAGACAATGTGAAAATTTCTAAAACCGTTATAAGCCATTTGGTACAAAATGGCCATAAAGATATTGTGTACTTAAATGGATATCCAGATTCCACAGACAGCTATGAACGTCTAGATGGATATCTAAAAGGATTAAGCGAACACCAAATCCCCTTCCGGCCAGAGCTTATTGAAAATGGTAATTTCAATGAAGACAGCGGTTATGAGGCTATGATGCACATATTATCTAAGGAGATTTCTTTCACAGCTGTGTATGCAGCCAATGATGAGATGGCTTTAGGTGTTTATAAAGCCTGCCGCGAAAAGAATCTTCGGATTCCTCAAGATATAGCCATCGTTGGTGTCGATAATAACCGAATTAGTAAATACCTAACGCCCACTCTGAGCTCAGTAAATCAGCCCATATATACCATGGGCGCTCTTCTAGTTGAGAAGTTTATTGATCAGATGAAGCAAAATGAATTTCAGGGCAATAGAGTCTATAAATTGGATTCCGAGCTCATTATTCGTGAGTCTTCGGATTATGTTAGAAAGTAGATAATAAGAGCGAAAGTCTACAAAAGACCTTCGCTCTTATTCGTTATTCTTATCCTTTTACTGATCCTGCAACATAAGAATACCTCCAAAGATAGCCTCATGTCTAACGATATAACTCCATGCTTTTGAAGGTGTTCAGTAATTCATACAACTTGTTACTTCACAAGTTCCTCTAAACTTCCGAATAATGCGCTTTTCGATTTCAGCTTAGATGCGTTGCCGACCACCGTGAAAAAATTCTGTTCCGTTACAGTCTTAAGTAAATCGGTGTACTGTCTGATATCTTCCGGTGTTGTCGACAAGATTTCATCCCGCTCTTGCTGCAGTTCGGCCTCCGTCACCTGTTCAAAATAATGTCGGTCTGCCCGCCGTCCCTGTGCGCTGGGACTAAGAGGCTGATCCAGCATAGATAAGGTACCAATGATCGCTTTGGTCATCTCATCGGGATCTGCTTCATACCTCTCAACAAATCGATAAGCCTGATCATAAACCTCCAGCGTCTCCTGCAAATTCGGATCACGGTAGGAGGTGAACATCATTATCCCGTCTCTGCGCAGAACCAGGTTCCCGCCATACGCACCGCCCTTCACACGTACGGCATTCCACAGATAGGTAAGGCTCATGATTTTCTTGAGTACCTGCATTTTGCCTGAATATGTGAATCCTAACTTAGTGAAATCGTATCCCTTGACTACATATTGCACCTGACTGGAAGACATGAATCCTTCATTGTCCGCATGTCCCTGCGCTGTAATCTTAGGCATACGCACCACTGGCCGATCCTTGATATTCAGCTTCGCAACATTATTAGCGAATTCTTCATACAAATCAGGCGTACCAGTCACGCTGATGACCAAATTGTTTTTATTGAACAAATCCCCACAGATGCCCTTCAGTGTGTCTGCCACCTGAGCTCCCTGCTGATCGAACGTCTCGGCAAGCTCGCGGATAAAGCGATAATAAGTAACGCCGCCCTGTTGTTCCTGATACGCTCCCATGTCCGAGAAATAGGACATCAGACGGCTGGCCGCAATCTCATTCCCTCTTTGATTCAGAATCGATTCCATCTGCGAGGCTTCCCGGCGGACGATTTCCTGCAGCTTGGTCAGATTGTCGAGCGCACTTGTATAGAGTATCTCTCGCAGCAGGTCCAGTGATTCACCAATATGCCCCGCCATCACCTTCACCAGCGCAGAGAATTTAGGCTGATAACTCGCCCCCGTAGCTTTTACAGCGCCATAGAGCTCATTCCTGAAATATATGCCCCCGGTTTTGATCCCGATTTCACTGGTGAGCTCTTTAATAGCGTAAGAGGCAGTCTCCATTTGGCCCAATACCTCTGCCAATAGCACCAAATAAGGAATTCGTTCAGGAGCTATAACACCCGTATCCCAATAAAGCTTGCAGTAGGCAATCTTATGGGCAGCTACCTCATGGTGGATCACTTTTATTCCCTCATGGATTTGTTCATGGGTCGGCACCTGAGGTTCTACACTGCGGTTAATATCCTGTAAAGACAAGCTCGGTAGCTTCTGTAAATCTTCGGCTGCATCCGCACGGCTCTGCCGCGCCAGAAGATGCTGTGTACTCTGAACAAGCTGCTCCAACTGATCGGGTTGCAGTGACGCTTTGTATTCACTCAATTGATGCTGAGTGGATGCTTCCTTTTCCGCTGCGATCGTCTTGGACGGGTTCAGTACCACCACACTGCAATGATCACTGTTCAGCAAATAGTCCTCAATCAGCTTCTCAAAATAACGATCCGCAAGCTTTTCTCGAATGGCCGTGAGCACCTCTTCATAGCGCATGTGAGTAGTTGGCTGACCGTCATAGAGCCAGGACTTCATCACTTCGATATTGTAAGTAAGACCCTTCGGATACTGGTTAAAGTCCGCTTCCCGGAGTTCAAATTCCTTGCTGTTGACCGCTGCCAGCACCAGCTTCTCATCTAGTCCGTCCTCTACCAAACGCTTTAATGTAGTCTTCACCAGCTCCACGAAGGCATCTTTGGAGGAGGCATTGGAATGGGTTAGCGTAATACCAAGCAGCGGTTGAACCATACTGTCGGAAAAAAAAGCAAACGCGTCTTTGCCCAATCCGCTTTCGAGCAAAGCTTGCTTGAGCGGAGCTGCGTTGCTGTCCATCAGCATGCTTTTTAAAATATCAGAAGCAAGGTTCAGTTCCCGATCTGTAGAAGTTCCAATCACATAATTTAGACTCAAATAAGTCTTATCAGTGGCTGCTTCTGCTTCCAGAATCGGATAATCCGCTACCAACTCCGTCATTCCAATGGGCTGTTGTAGGGCAATGGAAGTATCGAAGCTATTTCGTTCATAAGACCCAAGATATTCCTGGTCTATAAATTGCAGCTTCTCTTCAATATTAACGTCTCCGTAGAGATAAAAATAACTGTTGGACGGATGATAATAATTGCTGTGCGCTTTGAGAAACTGCTCATAGGTTAGCGCAGGAATTTCCTGTGGATCTCCACCTGAAGAATGACGGTAAATCGTGTCCGGATACAATGACTTTTTGATTCTATCCATCAATACCGTAGTCGGTGAGGAATATGAACCCTTCATCTCGTTATAAACCACGCCTTTATAGATTAACGCATCTTCGGGATGCTGAAGCTCGTAATGCCAGCCCTCTTGCTCAAAAATTTCTTGTTGCTTATAAATATTCGGTTGAAAAACACTATCCAGATAAACCTCCACCAAATTAGAGAAGTCCTGATCGTTCCGGCTCGCTACTGGATACATCGTCTTATCCCCAAACGTAAATGCGTTCAGGAACGTCTGCATCGAGCCTTTCAGTAATTCTACAAAAGGTTCCTTGACCGGATATTTCTCTGAACCACATAATACGGAATGCTCCAAAATATGAAAGACCCCCGTACTATCTTCAGGCGGGGTCCTGAAGCTTACACTAAATACCTTGTTGTCATCCTGATTCTGCACGAACAGCAGCCTGGCGCCGCTCTTCAGATGTTCCAGCGTAAATACGTTGGATTCGTTCTCCGGGATAAATTCCTCATTAACAACCTGAAATCCATAATAAGTGTTCCCTGTGATCAAACGGCTCATAGATTTCCCTCCTCTGTTTAGGGATATGATAACTCTACATGAGCTTATCATATCCCTGGGCGATTATTCCATCAGTAGAAGGTCTCCGGGATTAATTTCTGGTTCACATAAAACAAGACCACGCCAGTATAATTACTGACAAAGCCTTGTTTTATTTCAAATGATCTTTTAATATTGCTCCGAGTTCAGCTGTGTATTTAGTCAACCTTAAGCTTATCTCTGTACGCATCACATCTCGAGTTAATCCAAAGCGTTCCTGATATCCTCGGCAAAAGATTTTGTAATACACCAAGAATTCCTCCTGTTCATCTGCCAGCACCCTGATATTCCGCTGTTTCAGCTCTTTTTGCAGCCGATAAGTATCCTGCATGATACGGCGTTGAATGGCTTGACCAGCCATCAAATAGGCACGTTTAAGAATGTTGCTGGAGGGCTCGATCTCTTTCAGGCTCTTGCTAACCATAGTATCTATATAAGGAAGCAAAATGAGGTCTCGAACCATCGTACGTTCCTCCATAGTTATCATTTTATCTGGGTTCTCACGCTGCTGTTCCTCGTACTGCTCAACATGCTCGGTCATGATCATTTTCGTTTTCCAGCGTTCATTACCCTCAAGTTTACTCATTTATAGTGACCTCCAATCTGTTCAGCTCTTTCTAGGGCAACACCGGATTCAAGCATAGATGAAGCTCTGATTAGAGCTTTACTGCCATAACGAGCTTTTATTTGATCGATTGCACGTTCTTTGTTGTAAGCCCGAGCCCTGTCATCAAAGAGTGTAAGTTGGATGACGCTATCATCTGATAGGTTAGTCAAGGAAATCGCTAATCGACCTATGGGAAGGCCCGACCAGTTGTCTGCAAATAATTTTTGCGCAGCAGCAGCTACTTCGTGTGTTAGTGATGTGGGTTCGGGCAATGTCATCTGACGCTCGTAAGCATTTGAACGCTCTCCGTCCGTCTCTAAAACTGAAATAGATACTACCGATCCCATATACCCATACCGCCGGGCTCGCTGGCATACTTCAATGACGAGCTCAAGCAGCACAACCTCAATATCCGTATGCCTGGTGTATAAATTCCAGCGCAAAGCCTTACCATGTCCCACTGATTTGATTTGATGACGCATTCCTGTGACCACTGGACTAGGATCTAGCCCGCGTGCAGTTTGCCAATAATATTCCGCTTGAATATCACTTTGCTTACCCATGGTAGTTCGCATTCGTCGCTTAAATTCTGACAGTTCCATTCGCGCAATATCTCCAATTGTGGATATACCCATACGCCAAAAATTCTTGGTCATTCTAGCCGCTACCATAAACATATCCTGCACGGGAAGTTTCCAAAGGGTCGTCTCTAATTGGTCAAAAGAAAGTTCATATATTCCATCCTTCATCTTTTTGGCGTAGTTATCTGTCGCCATCTTTGCCATAACCTTAGTAGATCCAATACCTACCCGTGTCCAGACTCCGGTCGAAAGTAACACATGGTGCTGAATTTTATGAATCATATCCTGCAGCGATCCTCCGAAATACGCAAGAGATCCTGTGACATCCAGAAACTGCTCATCGATACTGTAGGGTTCTACCAGATCGGTATATGTTCGGTAAATCTCTGATATCAAGAGTGATACTTTAATGTAAGTCCCCATGCGTGGTCTTATTACGATTAGCTCCGGGCATTTCGCTAAAGCTTCACCTACACGCGAAGCCGTTGTTACCCCCTTTGCTTTTGCAAGCGGGCAGGCCGCCAACACAATACCGTTCATTCTTGTTGGATCCCCCACTGCAACAGGTTTATCTCGATATTCAGGGTGGGCAGCTTTCTCCACGGAGGCGTAAAATGCCTGGCAATCAGACAGTAGAATGACGCGATTCTTAGGCATGACGTTGTTCCTGCACGGGTTGCCATGAAAGAATATTTGCTGCCAAGAACATGCGAGGCGTTCCTGTAGTCAGACAGCTAGCTCGTATGCGTCCGTCACGGATACTGTGTATTTCAATTTTCCGCTGGCTGATATTTCTCGCCTTATCCTGATATATAATTTCAATTATTTGGCCGATGCTGATTTGCATGCGATCGCCTCCATAAAAATAAGAACACTTGTTTGTATTATATGCGTAATCGGGAATTTTAAGCAACAAAAAAGGTGAGGTAATTTCCCCCACCACACCGGATCTGATTTTTTTTAAAGCTGAGAATAATCTAATCCAGACGTACGAGATCACAGTTCATTAGAGTGCATTCATGTGCTATAAAAAAAGAGCATCCAGACCTGCGTATTCAACAGAGTTTGAACAGAGAACGAAAAAAGCTTACACTTTGATAGAGTAAACAACAGTAGTAAATTATTGATCTGTTCTCAAAAGCTTTTTTCTAGAAAGGAAAGTTGCTAATGTTCCGTTCCTCCTACACCTTTCGCTCGGAAGAAGAAGCTTCCATGCTTCTGTTTGATTCTATAGGTTGGGAACAACTCGATTCACCTGCCTACTCCTTCAACGGCCAGAACCGGACGGAGAGAAGTTGTGTTATTTTTCAGTACACATTATCGGGAGAGGGTAGAATTGAAATCGATGGGGTTGTTCATCGGTTAACGAAGGGCAAAGCTTTTCTAGTGACTGTCCCCAGCATACACAGGTACTATTATCCGGAAGAAGGCACCGAGCCTTGGGAAGTTTTATGGCTCAATCTACGGGGGCCTTTAGCGATTTCACTTTGGAACCAACTCGCTGCTCATTGCGGTCCAATTGTAGAACTCCCCCAAGAATCGGTTTCGATAGATTTATTGTGGAGTACATTCAAGGACATTCAGGTTCATGAAGAAAGAGATTTGCATCTTTTAACAGGAAAAGTCTTTCAGTGGATCTTGTCCATGGAGAAATACCTCAAGAAACCAAATTTGTTAACCACCTATATAAAAAATGACAAGCTTCACGCCGCTATTCAATTCATGAAAGATGATCTGCATAATAATAATCTAAGCTTAGACGATGTTGCCGCCCATGTTGGTGTTTCCAAACATCATCTTTGCAGATTGTTTCAAAAAAACATCAATCTTTCACCCTTTGAGTATTTAAAAAGACGGCGGATCGAGTTGGCAGCTTCCAAACTCAAAACAACAGATTTGAGTATCAACCAGATTGCGACGGAGAGCGGATTTGATAATGCCAGCTACTTCGGAAAGGTTTTCCGGTCCTATTTTGGGGTCAATCCTTCGACTTACCGCGAACAGGATCTAGCGTTCCAAACCAAACATGTATTTTTCGAAAATTAATCCATATAAAAAAGGAGCAAGCCAGTGGCTTACTCCTTTTCTTATTAAACCTCTTTGAGTACAACTAGTAAGCTTTTGAAATCGCCCTCAAGCTGTGGAAGGGAGAGTCCGAAGTGCATCAGCTCATCCCCTCTGTACACTTCACCGTTGAGCTCAAGTTTGTAGTTCTTAGCTGGGTCGAGTCCTTTCAACCGCAATCTGCGGATAGGTGCATTAGGCTCGGCCAGCACTCTGAAGTACGTGGCGAAGGCTTCTTTTTTATCATCCGAAACAAACATCCATGCCGTCTGATTCCCCTCAAATGGACTAAGCAGTCGATAGAAATCACCGAACTGAATCAGCATTCTAAGTTCCTTGTACTCTAAGACCTGTTTCCGGATATCCTCACGCTCATCATCAGTAAGCTTGGTCATATCTAGTTCGTAGCCGAAGTTACCAGACATCGCAACATGACCGCGTGTTTCGAGTGGTGTGATACGGTGCACCTGATGGTTAGGAACAGCCGATACGTGAGCACACATAGAGCTTGCAGGATACACCATGCTTGTTCCATATTGGATCTTCAATCTTTCAATAGCGTCCGAATCATCACTGGTCCAGGTCTGTGGCATATAGTACAGCATTCCCGGATCATATCGTCCGCCGCCGCCGGAGCAGCTCTCGAACAGAATATGAGGGAAACGGGTGACGATACGTTCCAGCACATCATAAAGTCCTAGAATATAACGGTGAGCCGTTTCACGTTGACGTTCTGCAGGAAGAAGAGCAGACCCAATCTCCGTCATATTCCGGTTCATATCCCATTTCACATAAGTAATTGGAGCCGATGACAGTACGGAGCTAACCGATTCCACAATATAATCACATACATCCTTACGGGATAAATCCAGAACAAGCTGCTGGCGAGCTAGCGTTCTTTTGTGACCTGGCACATGAAGACACCAATCTGGATGTTCTCGATAAAGATCACTTTCTGGCGATACCATTTCCGGTTCGAACCATAATCCGAATTCCATGCCCATTGCCGTAATATCTTCTCCAAGTTTTCCAAGACCTTCAGGAAGCTTGCGGCGATCCTCTACCCAATCTCCGAGGGAGCTATCATCATTGTCTCGTTTCCCAAACCAGCCGTCATCTAAGACAAACAGTTCAAGTCCGAGATCTTTGCCTGCTTGAGCGATTTCTTTGATTTTATCTGCATTAAAATTAAAATAGGTAGCTTCCCAGTTGTTGATGAGAATAGGGCGCTTACGATCACGAAATTCGCCTCTGCATAACCGGGTCCGATACAGACGGTGGTAGGTTCTTGATAATCCACCAAGCCCTTGACTGGATCTTACCAGCACAGCTTCAGGGGCCTGGAAGGATTCGCCAGGTTCAAGCAGCCATTGAAAATTAAACGGTTGAATGCCGATCCCCACTCTGGAAATGCCGTATGGATCCACTTCTGCTTGCGCAAGAAAGCTTCCGCTGTACACAAGGCTGAACCCGTATACTTCACCGTGGTCCTCTGTTGCATCTTTTGCAAGCAAAGCCATAAAAGGATTCTGCGTGGAGCTACTCGCACCGCGCTTACTGTCAATTCGGTGGATACCAGGTACAAGCGGTCTTTTATAGATATGGCGTTCTCTCGTCCAAGTACCGGATAATTGCAGCATGTCATAATCGGAATCATGGAAGTCAACATTTGCGCTTAACACACGCTTCAGCACCACATTGTCCTTACCTTGATTCTCAATCCGTACAGAACGTGTGATCACATCCTGATTATTAAACACTGTGTAGCTTAATACAGCAATCAGTCCACTTTTGTCATCCTGAAGAAAAAGCTCCAGTGTCTCTGCTTCTTCTTCACTTTCAACATAAGTGGAAGGCAGTCCCTTTAACTCAGGTTTTCCTTTATTGATCTTATAGCTCTTATAAAGGAAATCCGTAACGGTCGTACCGTCTACCAAATGAACCTCAAGCGCTGGTTCCCGGAAATCACCATTCCCATAAGACGGAAATTCACTTGGAATAGTGTCGAGGGAAATCCTCTTGTCCTCCATCGTATAGGTCGGGCTAAAGGAGCAACGTTCCACCAAATTCAGCGGCTGCACTATTCCTTCTAATTTAGGACCCCAATAGATATGCGCTGGAAGCTCACCTCTAACGACTTCAATAACGTAGCTGGATTGCTCAGACTGTAAATGAAACACCTTGCGGCTGTCATCATAATAAATACTCATAATATCCTCCTACTCTTCTTATCAGATCTTGTTGAAATATAACTGGCTTAATTTATCTTGTTGTTTGAAGTCTATTTTAAAGATAATTGGAAGGGGATACAATCTTAATATCTATACCTTAAGTAGTAAAATATTGATCTATAAAACATTCAATTTCTTGTTATTAAGCTTTACAAAACAATAAATGATTATTAGCGGATATAGTAAAAAAAATACATAAAAAAAGAGGCCCCAAGATAAGGGCCTGCTTCCTTTGAATCTTCCTATTTAAATATCAAATACGGAGCGTACAGTAAGCTGTGCACGAAGTTCTTCCGCCGTAGCTGGCTTGTCGAGATCTTTTTTAGTGATGGTAATGGTCCTCGTTGTACCACCTGACATATCAAAATAGTTGTCGCTGAAGATGGCATCTCTCTCCTTGAAGTCTAGGCCGACAAAACGAGCATACGTCTTAGCCTTCACGGTAATGACAAATTGTTCTTCTTCCTCGGTAAGTACCGCTTCAAGCTCAGGGTCAACGAAGCTAAAATGCTTTGGCTTCACAAACAGGACCGTTCCGCCACTCTTTGTCTCACTATTTACCTCGAAAGAGTACTCCAGATAAGTCTCACGTTTCTTTCCTTTCGTATCCAATATGTGGCCGAAATCAAGCTGCTCGAACTCAGCAGTACTTAATGCGGCAATTTCCACTGGCTTTGTGCCTTCCAGCAAGACCTCCGATGCCGTAGTGAGCAGCCTCCAGCGTAATTCACCAACAACTTGCTCTCTGCTTTCGTTAGAGACATGAAGGGAGACCTTCGTTCCTTCGTCAAGGGCAGAAACAAGAATCGGTGCGAAGAAATGTTTAGCCGCATAATGCATAGCCTTCCACCGGCAATAATAGTCGATACTGGACCAAGAAGCTACCGGCCAGCAGTCGTTCAACTGCCAATACAACGCACCCATACAGCGACCTCTATGTCTGCGCCAGTGCTCAACGCCGCAACGCATCCCTTCTGCTTGGATCAACTGCGAGGCATATAGCACAGACTCAAAATCTTTCGGATATTTGTAAGTCTCCCCGATATAGTAGAGAATTTTCTCATTCCCGGTATTGTTCTTCTGATGGGACTCCATGACATAAGAGAAGATATTACGATCCTCCGGCAGTGTGAACGATTCGATGGTCTTCAAGCCCGGAAAAGACTGCAACCCGAATTCAGACATATAGCGCGGATATAGCTTCCGGTAATCGGTAAAGGGTTCTTTTCCATGCCAGACTCCCCAGTAATGCATATCTCCATAATTCTCGTCATTTGGCTTGTCAAAGCTGCCTTTGGAGGATGGTGAAGCCCGCCAGTAGAAGGTGTTCGGATCAATTTCTTTAGCGATTGCCGGTAGAAGCACCTCATAATGCTTAATATAATCTGCCTTTAGCTGCAGAGAATAATGCTTCTCCCAGTCCCATTCGTCCCAAGCCAGCTCCTGCTCGTTGTTGCCGCACCACAAGCCTAGCGAAGCATGATGGCGAAGACGCTTCATGTTATCGATGGTCTCGTGCGTGATATTCTCCTCGAAAGCCTCGGTCAAGGCATAGATGCCGCACGCATAGAGATGATCCTGCCAGACGATGAGGCCATATTCATCACAGAGATCATAGAAATAATCATCCGGGTAATACCCGCCACCCCATACACGAATCGTATTGAAATTGGCAGCGACACAGCTTTGGAGCAAGCGATCTGTGCGTTCTCTAGTCACGCGAGGCAGAAGATTATCTTCCAGAATATAGTCGGCACCTGTAGAGAAAATAAGCACACCATTGACTTCAAAAGCAAAAGATTCTCCCCATTGGTCTTCTTCCTGCTTTACAGTAATGGTTCTTAGTCCAATTCGCAGTTCTCTACGATCTAGCTCCTCCGCCTTTTCCTCAAGTACAACATCTACATTGTACAGTGGCTGAGCACCGAGATTATTCGGCCACCACAGCTCTGGCTCCATAATTTCCAGTGCAATATGATGATCCGTCTCAATCATTTCGGACACACGATGCTCAATGCACAGACCCGCTGGTGTGTGAACTTTAACCACAATTTCTCGATCAGCCGCTTGCCAGCTCTCTGTTCTAACTCGAACATCCAGCATGACCTTATCCTTCTCATGCAATTGAGTAATATAAACATCATCAAGACGGGCACTGTTATATCCCTGTATGGAGAGACTACGCCAGATTCCTAGATCGGGTAACTTCGGACCCCAGTCCCAGCCGAACATAGAGTGTGCTTTGCGCAGATGCGATATCCCCTCTACGGCATCAGCACATCCACTGAGCGGCAATTCTGCTTGCTTCCGTAGAGTGAATTCTACTGGAGAGCGAAAAATGGCGTGGATAGTATTATCACCAGGCGTCAATACAGACTTGATATCTACTTCATACGTCCGGTGCATGTTGTCACTGTTCAGAATATTAGTTCCATTCAGGGAAAGCTCACAAAGCGTATCCAACCCTTCACACAGCAGAAATACTCGGTCATGCTCTAGAACGCCTGCTTCCAGCTGAAAACTACGCTTATATTCGTAATCGTATTTGGACAGTTCCAGAACCTCATACTCCTGCTCGCGGTAGAACGGATCTGGCATTTCACCAGCATTGAACAAATCATGGTAGACAGAGCCTGGCACGCTGGCTTCCAGCCATTTCGGTGCATGAAGCCGTTTCATTTTCCATTTTCCGTTTAGATTGACAAGTTGCATATTTCCGCCTCCAAAAATGTGCTATTTTGACTTCTTGTTTTAAAATATTAACAATAATACGCATATATTTCTTCTATTGTGTTCGCAAAAATAGTGTGCTATTTTAACATCACTAACACTGGAGGAAAAACATGATCAAATATACCGAGGCAAGCCACATTAATCCCGAATTGTTAGCAGATCCCTTCTGGGTCGAGTCCCTAAGTCAGGTATCCCCAGAACATACACATGATTTTTATGAATTTTTCATACTCACTGAAGGCCGATGCCGGCATATCGTCAACGGGACTGCCCAGCTTCTTCAATCTGGCTGCCTTGTCTTCATCCGGCCCGATGATACCCATCGCTATGAAGCTGACGGGGATAGCGATTGCCGCTTTCTGAACATTCCCTGCCGAAAAAGCCTCATTAATGATGCCTTTAGTTACCTGAATGAAGAAGAATTTCTGCACGGGCTATTAAATATTCCACTCCCTAGAATCGCCATGTTATCTCAACTGGAGATGGATGATTTCATTCGTTCTTTCGAACGCATCCGAATGCTTTCTACCTTAGACAAAGTAAAGTCCAGGATTTATCTGAAAGGAATACTCGTAGATACACTTACCCAGCATTTTTTCTCTCCAGAAACCATCGAGCAGCCAGAATTCCCACTGTGGCTCGAACATGCCGTTTCCAAGATGCATCTAAAAGAAAACTTAAACAAAGGCCTTCATGCCCTGTACGAGTTGTCGGGCAGAAGCGCCGGTCATGTCAACCGGGCCTTCCGCCAGTACTTGAACCAGACACCAACAGAATATATCAACCAACTTAGGCTTAACGTGGCACGTAATCTGCTACTTACTACTGAACTACGTGTGGTCGAGATTGCTCTGGAGTCCGGCTTTGACAATGTCAGCCATTTCTATCATCAATTCAAAAAGTACTATCACCAGGCTCCACTGGATTTCCGCAAAAATGCGCATGCTAATAGACTAGTTTAATTAACATTTGAAAACATAGAAAAAGGCCCCCCCTCTGCCTGAATGCAGAGAGGAGGCCCTTACAATAATTATTTTGAATTCCACAGCTCCATACGCTCTGCGTACTTCTGGTTAATGATTTCTTCTACTTTCTCATCCCCAGCCTTTTTCATTTCCGCAAGCATCTTATCGAATGTCGCGTTGGCTTCGGCTTCAGTAGGAGCAATGATTACTCTCGTAATGCTTTGATCCATAATATCTTTTACCTTCTGTGCAGTCAGTGCTTCAGGTGTTCCGCCATCAGGACTCAGGTTGTCATATTCCGCTGTATCCCATACAGAATCCCCAAGGCTCTTAATCGCCATCTGATCTACTTCACTGCGTTGATATTTAACCGCCATATCGTAAGGCTGTTCATTTGCATCTAGACCATTCTTAATAAACCACAACCATTTACGAACACCGCTCTTCTTCACTGTGTCGTCCCAGTTTTCCTTGAAGCTATCCAAGAATGCAGGGTCCGGTTTTCTCTTGCCATCCACCATGGTGTATTGAACGCCTTCTTGGCCCCACAGCAGCAAATGCTGTCCTTCATCACTTGCCAAGAAATTGAACAGCTTCATTGTTTCTTCAGGGTGCTTGTTGTTCTTCGTAATAGCGATAGCATCCCATCCAAGTGAGCTTCTTGGTCCAAATGTCGTTTGGGCAGGGTCTACTCCAGGGGCAACAACCTTGTATGGGAAGAGCTGATTATCTTCTCCGCCATCCTTCTTCAAAGTTCCGTTCCCGTTACCTGGATCCCAGTAAGCGCCTGGTGTGGAGAATACTGCGCCAGTAGCCAGCTTTTGAACCCAAGTTTGCGTTTTGCTAATCGCAAATTCCTTCTCAATCAGACCTTCTCTGTATAATTTATTTACGTAGAGCAACATTTCACGATACTTTGGATCCTTAACATCATATTGCAACGCTCCATTGTTATCATAGTAAGTTTTCAGACCCCACATGCCTTTGAACGTTCCCAGGTTGGCGCCCATATTCTCACCGTTCATGGTCATTGGAATGGATTCTTTTCCATCAATCGTCTTATTTTTTGCTTTAAAATCCTTCAGAATGGCTTCTAATTCATCCGTTGTGAGCGGAGTTGTGCCATCTGCTTTGTCTGGAGCCAGATCTGCAAGCAGATTTTTTCTCATCAGCATCCCGAAGACTGGATCACTATCTAGTCCGTACCAGTTAGCCAAATAATAGTTCTTTCCGTCTTTATAACGAGTCTTGGTCAGTGTGTCGCCATACATTTCCTTAATATCAGGGCCATTCTTCTCAATCAACTCATCGAGTGGAATGAAGGCACCGCTTGTGATGTATTTATCAAGTGAAGCATCCCCACGGCTCATCACGACCACATCTGGATAGTCACCGCTGGCAAGCATCAAGCTTAGCTTCTCTGTCGGATTTCCTGTTGGCTGCTGAATGGAGATCTCAATGCCAGTCTTTTTAGTGATTTCTTGGGCAACAGCATCAGTAAAAGGCTCTCCCTTAGTATTTGAATCAAACCATGTAAGTGTAATCGGCTCTTGTTTTGTATTGTCTCCAGCCGCTTTGTTTGTATTGTCTGTTCCATCATTAGAGCCACAGCCCGCTAATAGACCCACAGATAATGCAGCAGTCATACTTACGCTCAACCATTTGTTTTTCTTTATCATAGACACCCTAATTCCTCCCATTAATTAAGTTACGTCACAAGTCTATCAAGCAAGCAACCAAGCAAGTCTGTCCGCTCACCCCCCTTCAGGGCCGCCAGCTGGACAACTCCTCTCCGGCTGGCGTTCGGTTATTTAATCATATTAACTCTTAACAGCGCCCAAAGTCATACCCTTAACAAAATACTTTTGCAGGAACGGATATACTAGAACGATAGGCAATGTTGCAACCATCGTCGCTGCCATCCGGATCGTATCGCTTGAAACAGCATTTCGCTTGGCGGAGTTAGCCAGCATTTGCGATTGCGATACCATACCTCCGGTCTGGAATTGACTCAGTATTTTGACGAGGACCGCTTGCAAGGTCTTCAGGTCTGAGCTGTAAGTAAATGCATAGGAGTCAAACCACGAGTTCCAGTGCGATATTGCCTGAAAAAGGCCCACTGTCGCGAGTACTGGTGTTGTTAACGGCAGCACAATCCGGAAGAAAATCATTAAGTCATTCGCTCCATCTACCTTCGCTGACTCCTCAATCTCACCAGGTAATCCCTCCATAAAGGTACGGACAATAATCATATAGAAGACATTCATCAAGCCTGGCAGAATAAAAACGGAGAAAGTGTCGATCATATTCAGGGCTTTAAGCACCATGTAGTAAGGAATCAGCCCGCCTCCGAAATACATCGTAAAGACGAAGTAAAGGTTCCAACCCTTGCGTCCCATCAAATTCCGCCGGCTTAGCGGATAAGCAAGCATCGTAATCACAAGAACCGACAGTGGTGCACCAATTACGGTCCGTTTAACCGTTACCCATATCCCATTCATAATTTCGGTATCTTTCAAAATTTGTTTGTAGCTATCAAAGGTGATATCTCTTGGCCAAAAGTAGACACCACCACGAACAGTATCCTCAGCAGCATTTAATGAAAGAACGAGAATATTCCAAAAAGGTAAGAAGGTAACCAACAAAACAAGGATAAGAATCAAATATACAAAACACTTAAAGATATGATCTCCGTATCTGTTCAAAAACATCTCAAGCGCTCCTCTCCATTTTGTTATTTAGAACAACGCTTGGTCGTTCACTTTTCTAGAAATTCGATTCACGATCACAACAAGAATGAAGGCAATAACGGATTTGAATACCCCCACGGCAGCCCCGTATGAGAACATGCTGTTTTGTAACCCGTATTTGTATGCATAAATATCGATAACTTCCGAGTACTCAAGTACAGTGTTATTTTGCAACAGATATTGTTGTTCAAAGCCGGCATTCAAAATCCCTCCGACAGCAAGAATGGCCAATATCACAATAGTTGGACGTAAAGCAGGGAGCGTAATATTCCACATTTGCTTGAATCGGCTAGCTCCATCTACTCTTGCGGCTTCGTAAAGCTCCGGATTAATAGCGGATATTGCAGCTAGGTACATAATGGCGCTAAAACCCATTTCTTTCCACATATTAGATAAGGCGATAATCCACCAGAATAAAGGTCCGTTTTGTAGAAAAGCTACCGGTTCGTCAACAATCCCGAGCGTTACTAGAAGATTGTTGAACATCCCATCGGAAGCTAGCAGCGTAATTACAATGTTAGCGGCGATAACCCATGAGATAAAATGCGGCAGATAAGAAACCGTCTGTGTAAAGCGTTTGAAAAATCCCTGTTTTGCTTCATTCAGCACAAGCGCGAGTATGATCGGCGCAGGAAACCCGAATAACAAGGTCAAGAGGCTTGTCGCAAGCGTATTACGCATTACACGGTAGAAGTCTCCTGTGGTAAAGAAATATTCAAACCACTTAAAGCCAACAAAGTCAGCATGGAAAAATTGTTGAAAAAACGTTCCTCCACCCGGTTGATAGTTTGTAAATGCCATATACATACCAAACATAGGTCCATAGGAAAATAGCAATGTCGCAATTATGGCAGGGAGCATTAGCAAAAATAACCATTTCTGCTCTTTTAATCTGTACCAAAAATTATTGCCCCTGACTGTTTTGATAGCGCTTGCTTTATGCATCAAATACCCTCCCTTTTTATTTAGTGCAGCATGCCCTGCTACATCTCGATTCAGCTTCTCTCCTATTTATCTTAAGTCCGTATAGGGCTCCTTTCTATACTTCAATCCTCCGAATGATAGCGCTTTTTAAAGGAGTTTCTGAACATTCGAGCATTGGATTTCGATATTCAGTCTGATATGATAAACTTGGCTTTCCGTGAATTCACAGTAAAGAAGGGACTTCTACGATGCGTCATTTTTACAAAAAGTATATTTATATGCCTTTTATCGACCTTAGCTTTCGCTCCAAGCTATTCCTCGTGTTCGTTCTGGTCACCATTCTTCCAATGATGCTTTTTGTCTATTTTTCATTCGAACTTACAAAATCAAAGCTGACCGATCAAATCTACATCAATATGATGAATTCAACGGCCCAGATCAACAAGAACCTGGAGAACAAACTGGACAGCTATGAGCATATTTCTGCTTCTATTTACTTGGATAATAGGCTAGCCACTTACCTCACGAGCGAATATCAAGATGATCCATCTTATCTAGACGTCTATCAATATATTGGCAATCGTATAGACACGGTAATGGCTGCCTATCCCGATTTTGGTAGCGTTTTCATTTATTCCGACAATCCATCACTGCCCAAAGATAATTACTATATCAAGCCGGTTACACCCGAAGTGAAGGAGACAGAGCTGTACAAGCAGCTGATGCAGTCTCACGGGAATATTATTCATCTGTCCTCACCGCAGTCACAAGATAATCCCGCAATGTTTACACTGGCTAGGTTACTGAACAATAATCGCAACCAATATCCCTACGGTATTCTGGTCTTCGAAATATCGGAATCAGTGATCTATTCTTTAATGGAGAAAGAAGCAGGCGGCAAAGATATTTTTATCGTTAATGACAAGGGCCTTATTTTATCAGCCGCCGACAAACAATTATTAAATACAAGTCTGCCGGAAATGCTTGATCAGAACTTTGATGAATTGCCTTCTGGCAGATTTGATACTACATATAAAGGAGAAAAGGCTTTCGCCGTCTATAACACGCTCACAAATGGATGGAAAACCGTCTCTATATTCCCTTATGACAGTATCATTCAGGATGCGAAATCCCTGTCAGAGCTCATCATCAAAATTTCTTTAGGCTTTATAGTCGTCGCATTATTGCTGATTTACATTACTGCATCGATGTTTAGCAAGCGTATTCGAATGTTAATCCGAATGATCCGGCGGCTAGAACGTGGTGACTTCAACCCTACGAATGATGAATATTTAGGCAATGATGAGATTGGCCAGCTTCATTTTGCCTTCAAGCAAATGACTACACGCTTAAAAAGTCTAATCACCGAAGTGTATCAGAAGGAGCTACAGAATAAGGAGGCAGAGCTTGACCTGCTTCAGGCCCAGATCAACCCCCATTTTCTGTACAATACGCTGGGCTCCATTTCGTCTCTTGCCCTAAAACATCAAGATACTCGCATTCAGGATTTGGTGCTTCATCTCGCCAAGTTTTATCGCATCTCCCTGAATAAAGGAAAGAGCATCTTAACTATTAATGAAGAATTGAAGCTGACGCAAAGCTACAATGCCATTCAACTGATCCGATTTAAAGGACAACTGAACATCACCTACAATATTGATGAAGCGATCTTACCTTACTCTACAGTCAAGCTAGCCTTGCAGCCTTTTGTAGAAAATGCGGTGCTTCATGCGGTGTGGAATCAGGAAAGCCCACTAAATATTCATATCAAAGGCATAGTCGAAAATAGCGATATTATTCTATCTGTAATTGATGATGGCATGGGGATGAGTCGTGAGACACTTCACACTTTACTTGACGATAAACCCGGGCGAGGGTATGGGATTTCAAACGTAGATCGACGGATAAAACTGAGGTTTGGTGAGCATTACGGCGTTACAGTGTTTAGTAGGCTCGGAATAGGAACCACTGTGCAAATTCGTTTGCCGCAAAAGGAAATGTAAGGACAGAAAGAGGCTGTCTCAAAAGTAGAATCCACCACTTTTGAGACAGCCTTTATTAGCATTACTTCATAATCAAGTTATAGATCACTTGGGTCGCTTCTGCTCGGGAAGCGATCCCTTTTGGTGCAAATAGACCTTCACCTTGACCTTGAACCAGTCCTAGGCTGGCTGCTCCCTTTACAGAAGCGGCTGCCCAAGAGGAGACCTGCTTCATATCTTTGAATGCCACGTCATTTGAAGCAAGAGTTACTTTGCCATTCTTCAGCTCATAGGCTTTCATTAACATGACCGTGATTTCTTCACGGGTAATCTGTGCAGCCGGCTCGAACTTGGTCGCACTTCTGCCGCTCACGATGCCCACCTTGTAAGCGATAGAAATGGACTCCGCGTACCAAGCAGACGGTGCAACATCAGCAAAGCTAACATCTCCCCTTGTGGTCAACCCAAGGGAATGAACGAGCATAGAGGTGAACTCGGCACGCGTAATCGCACGGTTTGGTTCAAACTTGTCTTTGCTAGTCCCTTGAACATACAGCTTCGCCGCCAGTTCTTGGATTGCAGGACTAGCCCAGTGATTGGCTGGCACATCGACAAAGGTCCGTTTGAGCTCCAACACAGCATATTTACTGAAGTGCGTAACTTGTGCTGTCAATACACCACCAGCATAATTAGCAGGGATATATTCCAGCTTATCGTTATCCGCAATATAGTAAATGCCTCCGTGCCTCAAATCAAAGCCTTCTCCTACTGTCAGGCTTAGCGTAATGGGTTGATCGAACGCAGAAAGTGTTTCTGTTGTGCCAGCTTTCGTGGTCACCGACAGACTGAACTCATAGATATCACCCATGAGTCTAACCTGTGCTTGAGTAGTTCCCTCCGCTGCAGCAATGATCTCATTCGCCTTGCTGCTGCGTGGTGCTAATTTCAGGGTTATCGTGCTATCATCCCGCTGACCTTCCGGTAGCTTGCTCTGCAACTGGCGGAGCAGATCCGCAGGCACCTTCATGGAGAACTTACCGGACTTCAGCACCAGCGTGTGATTTGCCAACTGGCGAACTACATCAGAGGATAATTGTATCTGCTGTGTAACTCCCGTAATCTCCACGATGACATTACCAGATGCACTATCCAGTTTCAGCATCTCTGGTGTAAGGATTAGAGTGCCCGCGCCATTCTCTTGATCTACAATGCTGCCAGAAGTACCGTTGTTGTTACCCGGATTCGCAGGGACTTCAGGATTTCCCGGTTCTACAGTGGAGGCTGCTTTGACTGTAACTTCTGCCGCAGCTTTGAAGCCGCCGTCTACTGTTTCCACAGTAATTGTGGTTTTCCCAGCATTTACAGCCGTTACCGTTCCATACACTACGGTAGCTACAGACGTATCGCTCGAAGTCCAGTGTACTGCTTTATTCGCCGCCTCTTCCGGAGATATCGTAGCCGTCAACTTTCCGGTTTCACCAGCGGTTAATGTTAGCTCTGTCTTATCTAGCGATACACCTGTTACTTTCTTAGGTGCAGCTGTCAATTTTACCAGTTTCGATTCAGTCGGCTGCAAGGACAACGCGAGTGTTCCTGAAATAGTCGAAACCTCTCCCGTCCATAGGTCTTGCATCGTGTACGAATCCGCTGCGTCCAGTCCGGCTCTACCAAGATTCACCGTTTTGTCTGCAGAAGCATTGGCGCTGTAGTTGAATACAGCCAGATAATAATCGTTGCCGTCTTTCATCACAAAAGTATCCGCTGCATTTGCATTCGTATTTCCTTCCAGCGGCTTGAACACTTTTCCTTTTAACGCTAATTCGAGAACCTCCTTGTTGTTAAACAAGGCTGTCATGTACTCCTGTGCCTTTGGATCGTTAACATCATCAGAGCCGAGAAGTACAGTACCGGCGATGACGCCAGAGTTCATTCGACTGCGAGCTTCAGTTAAGCTGGAAGCGCGGGCCAACGCCAAATGATCGGGATCCGTATAGGTGTAGATCGTGCCATTTTGCCAGAAGCCATAAGTTAACGAATTCAGCATGTACTCCGTTTCATTGATCTTGCCGTAGGTGTCGCAGGAAATACGTCTGCTGTGTGCATATTGGCTTGGAAAGATTGGCGCAATAGATGCACTAATGAACATTTTTCCATCCAAACGATCTTTCACATAAAGCATTCCTTCATTGTAAGCTTGAATCCCTGTCGTTACGGTTGAATCGAAATGTTGTCCCTCAAGCGAACCGTGCGTCAAGAAATCCAATTTGATGAAGGTAAAGCCCAGACCCTTAAATTTGTCCAAAAAATAATTCATTCGCAGCTTAGCACCTGGATGTGTCACATCCAGAGGAAAAGCCCCATCCAGCGTCGGCAGCGGTTTGCCCTCGGCATCTTTGAGGACAATATCGCCATACGTATACTTATTGTCGGTACCCTCTACCGGCTGGCTCATATTGTTGCCCCAATATACAAATGGTGCCCAATAGATACCTGCATGCTGACCATTACCCTTAATTACTAATACAGCGTCAGCAAGCTGCTTATCATTCAAATTGTCCCAATAGGAATCCATATTAATAAATACATTACCGTTATTATTGAAATCATTTAAGTGCCCCTTATAATAATTGGAGACATCCACAACGTCTTGGTATGAAAGTGTACCTTCGTAAGCTCCCCAGCTGTTAAAACCAACAGGTACGCCTTGCGGCAACTCAGGATTCAGCAACAGTGGAGGTGTGATGATCGCATTAGCTTTTCCGTATTCCTCAAGTCCTGTGCGGTAATCACTGAATGCCCCCACCATAATCATCGGCGAAGACAATTCTGCGCCTGTAAGGATGCCATGAGGCTGGGTATCCCGTGTAACGTCGCTGGCTGCTCCGCCATAAACCGCTAGCTCGTTCAGCCGATTAGAAGAACCTTTCCAGTCGATCCCGGTCTTCCACGTATCATGAGTTACCGACCCGAGCACAAGGCCGCTGCGCGTCGAGTTATTAAAGATAGTCGTCATTTCATAGCTGGTATCCGCTCGGTTCATAGATTGAGATTTATAACGAATCCAAGCATCATTGTCAAAAGGAACGGTCAGTACCCGGTTATCTGCACTGGCACCGATATCTACTCCACCTGAACGTTTTACGGTAATAGGTGACATATAATTCGTCTGCAGCGCCGTATCGCTAATGGCATCCAGGCGAGTTAAGAAATACTTCTGATCGTCATAAAACTTGTAAACCTGTTTGAGCGTTGGCTGTCCAGCTGAGGTGTGAACAAAAGTAAGCTCCACTCCTTTGCCAAAGCCATCCTGAATTTCTACTGGAGCACCAGCACTTGTATGATTCTCATAGCTTGCAGTCTCAACGAGACTATCACCGAGTTTGATGCTACTATAGATTCCTTGCAGCTTCTGACCATCCTTCCACTTGTAGCTTGCGTATCCAGACTTAGTATTAAAGGAAACCTCATATTGTCCATTCGATACGAGCGTTCCATAAGTATATTCAGTAACGGTGATGGCCCCGTAGTTATTTGAAGTCCCTGGTGTCCCCAGATCACCATCCTCTTCAACTGGAGGATTAGGATCTGTACCTAATGCCGGTTCTACAATAATTCGATCCAGATCTGGCGCGTACCAGTTGCCGTCTGAGAATTTGATTGTATTCTCACCTTCGTTCAGGGACAGTGTAAGCTCATATGTGAGCGCCGTATCCCAGTCTGGTGTCTTTGGCAGTTCATAATACTGCTCTGCCCCACCATTAGCGCTGACGTATAAGCTGCGCGGGTCACCTGAGAAATAAGCTACCGTGATCCGATAATCCCCTGTCATCGGAGCCGTAATCTTATTGAAAGTTAAGGAGCTGCCGCCATTCAGATACCCTACCTTCTGTCCACCGGAAGCATTCGGGCTATCGCCAACTCGCGCTTCTCCAGTTAAATCATTGACCGGAGACTCCGCTTCATAACTGATCGTATACGGAATGACTTCAATCCGGTCGAAATCTGGAGAGTACCAGTCATGATCCGAGAATGTGATGGTGTTCAGCCCTTCCTGCAAGGAGGCTTCTACATCATAAGTTCCTACCGTATCCCAACTTGCTGTCTTTGGCAGATCAACCAATTCATCCAGTCCATCATTCACCTGCATATAGACAGGCCGCTGGTCACCGGAAATATAGGAAATACGGATCAAATACGTTCCCGCTGCAGGCACAGTGACATTTGTGAACTGTAAAGTACTGTTTTTATTCATATCCTTTACAATTTTTCCACCGGAACCAACGCTGCTGTCCGCTATTTTGGCGTTGCCTGTAATTATATTTTCAGGCGCTTCAGCTTCTATGATTGCACCATGCAGCTTCTCCTTCCAGTCGCCTCCAGATCCTTCACCTGGGTCGCTGTCGTCCAGTCCACGAATTACGATCTTGTCGATGTCTGGAGAATACCAGTTGTTGTCATCCATCAGGATGCTGTTCTCTCCAGCATTCAGCGGAAGTGTCACATCATAAGTTCCCACCGTATCCCAATCCACTGTCTTGGGTGGTTCTTCAAACTGCTTATCGCCGCCATTGGCACTGATATTGAATGGCCGCGAATCGCCAGAAAAATAGTACACTGTAATTTTATAATTCCCACTCTCACTTACAGTCACATGATTAAACTGCAAAGTGCTTCCTTGATACATCCCTCCGACTTTCTGCCCCCCGGAAGCTGCTGGGTGTTCAGAAATAGAAGCATTGCCAGTCATAGCATTTCCATCAGCTTCAGCTTCATAGGTAGTATTCTCCGCATCATCGGCATAAACCGTACTGACAAACTGACCGCCACTGCCTATTACCAAGCAGATGATGACAAAGAACAAAAATCCTCTTTTCATTGCTTTCCCAAACATTTAATCCCTCCGTTTGTAGGTCTCCTTGCACTTTTGTGATATTCGGGCGATATCTGTCCATAAAGTCATCAAAGGGGTTGGTTAAGAAGCATCTTGAAAGCGCTACCGATTTTCGATGAACTAAAACTCCTTTAATTGCCTTGATGAATGAAGCCCCTCACATGTGCTAGTTATAATACATGCTTAATTGTAAAAAGCAGAGGGATTAATATCCATATCGCAAGTTTACTATTCGTAAGGGAAAATAACTTTATTTCCTATTTGCCGAGCTGAAGCGCTGCCACAATCATAGACTCTTCCTATACTCGTTAGGTGTAACTCCTTGGTTCTTCAGAAATAGGGAGATAAAATAAGACGTGCTTTCATAACCGACTCTTTGGGCGATATCCTGAATTTTGAGCGAGCCGTCAGCCAGCAACTCTGTAGCCTTATCGAGCCGGATACGTGTTAAATAATCGTGAATCGTGATGCCAGTCTTGTCTTTGAAGATAGAGCGTAAATAGTTGGGCGACAAATAAACCTGATCAGATAAGCTATTGATCGTAATCGGCTGATCAAAATTCTGGTCGATCATACTGCGAACCTTGTGAACTAGCTTCGTGTTTTTGTCCATAAGACGCTCACCCAGCAAGCTCATGGCATTGCCTGCAGTGCCCAGGATCAGATCCTCAATCTCATTTAAAGTCAGTGCATTATAGATGGAATGATATAACTCCGCCCGTTTAACCCCCTCAGGAACAGGTTGATGCAGTTGCTCCAGCAGTTCGTCGACAAGATCAATCGCCCAATCGCAGATATTTTTTCTCTTGATTCTTAGTAGGGCTAGCCCCTCGAAATACTGATGCAGCTTCTGTGCGGCTTGCTCGAAATCTAGCTGATTGATAGCTTCAAACCACTCTTTTCTATTAAAAGGTGGCACATGCTCACTATCAAACTGGTTTGAAATCGCCAAGGCATGAATAATTGAACCCGTACCTTTATAGAAACGCTCGTTTAGGATTTCACGCGTCTGCTTATACAGAAAGTGTACCTCCGTTAATTCGGTTTCCTGCGCACCGACTGCTGCCGTCACTGTGAAATCCAGTCCACTTCGGATAGCCGCGGCCAAATCCTCCCACGCATAATACCCAGGCTGTTGGCGTGCTTCCATAAACACACCTACCTCCCCATCTTTGTAAGGCACAAATACCGTCTCTATATTCTTCGACTTGAAGAAATGATCCAGAAATGCTACCAACCGGTTTTTACAATCCTCCAGACTCTGCTGTTCCCCCTCTGCCTCAATCGGATCGATACTGAACAGCGCCATAGCGTAGCGATTCCTCTCAGACTCACGGGTAAGCTTGCAATAGCTGGTCGCCAGATCAGCGGCATGCTCCGCATTTTTTTCATAGGAGAGCTCCTTAAGAAGGTTCGTTTTAGCCGCCTCCATGGAACGTTTCTTCATTTGAACTTCCTCACAGCGCTGCTTCACCTTAGCGATAACGCTTCCAATTTCATTCAAGTCGAGGGGCTTCAGTAAATATCCAACAGCACCTACATTTAGAGCCGATTTTACATAGTTGAATTCATCATGCCCAGTCAGGAACATTAACTGCATCCAGTCATAGCTCTCATGTATTTTTTTAGCCATTTCAATACCGTTCATAATCGGCATCTGGACATCTGTAAGAATAATATCAGGTCTAATGGCCTCTATCTTCTCTAGAGCCTCTCTACCATTACTCGCAGTTCCGACGACATAGATACCCATTTCTTCCCAGCGGATATAATCTCTCATCATCTCAAGGCCAATTTCTTCATCATCAACTAGAAAAATACTGTACACTGATGTCCCCTCCTCTTTGTTGTCTGTTTCTTCTATTATATTCTTTTCCCCTTAGCCTACTATGGTCCAAATAAATGAAAGTTATTTTCAGGCATAAATCGTTAATTTGCAGATATCGGCAAAAGGGCTATCCGGTCCATAACAGACCGGATAGCCCTTTAATCATGCGCTAATAACCCAGCATAATTAAAGCGGGGGTTCATATCACCCCCGCCGAATCATTATACCAACTCCAGCTGGCTATTAAAATAGTAGCTTCCTCCTGTTTCTCCTTGGACAGTAGCTCTTCTATCTCCCAACCGAAGTCTTACCGTTCCCGGCGAGAAGGTACGGATTGTAGCTTCCACCAATTGACCATTCTCCCAGGCAATATCGACTTCCATATTCCCTTTAGCACGCAGTCCGGATACCGATCCATTACCCCATGCTTTTGGAAGTGCAGGCAGCAGATGAATCTCACCTTCATGGCTTTGCAGCAGCATCTCGGCAATAACAGCCGTCCCCCCGAAATTCCCATCGATCACAAAAATATTGCACTCCGCTCCTCCAATGCCCGATTTGGAAAAGCTAAATAAATTATCGAAACTGAGTCCACCAATCAAATGAGAAATATGATTAAAGGCCTTTTCCCCGTCATACAATCTGGCAAAGCCGAGACCGAACAATGCGGCGGTAAATTCCACATCCTCCAGTTCTTCCTGAACCATCCGGTTCTCAAGTGTTACTCTCACCGCAGCGCTAAGTTCAGGTGTCTTACCTAGTGTGATCTGATTACTTGGATAAACCGCGAACAAATGGGCCAAATGCCGATGCTCCGGCTGCGCTTCCTCGTAGTCCTCGAGCCACTCTTGCAGCTGTCCTCTCTTGCCGATCTGAAACGGTGGCAGCTTGGATATCGCTTGCTCCAGCTGTCCCTGTAGTTCCTCGTCCGTATTCAGTAGTTTCGCAGACTTCAAACAGAACTCAAAAAGGTCTTTCACCAGCATCTGATCCATAGTGGTACCCATAGACAGCTGCTGTGCCCCCTCGCTGCTATCCGTAGGATAGAAATGATTCTCCGGCGAGTTCGAAGGTCCGGTCACCAGCCAGCCGTATTTGGGATGGATGGTCATATAATCTAGGAAGAATGCTGCGGCTTCTTTTAGCACTGGATATGCCTGTTGCTCCAGAAACACACGGTCTTGACTGAATTCATAATGCTCCATCAGATGCGTCGCAATCCATAGTCCACCTGTAACGTTTAGCCCCCAAGATGTCTCCCAGCCCGGAGCCGTGAATCCCCAGACATTCGAGAATACATGTGCTACCCAGCCTTTGCTGCCATAGAAATCGCGAGCGCTTGACTTTCCAGCATGAGACAAATCCTCAATATAGCGCATTAATGGTAAATGACTATCCCCAAGATTTACGACTTCCGTCGGAAAGTAATTCATTTGCGTATTGATGTCCAAATGATAGTCACAGCTCCACCCCATACGGCAAGCCTCGCCATCATTCCATATTCCCTGTAAATTCAGCGGTAACGGGGAGTCTGCCCGTGCTCCAGCAATAGTCAGGTACCGTCCGTACTGCAGGAACAACGCGAACAACTGCGAATCCTCCTCCTGGCCCTGTGCCAGTATTCGAATACGTTGGTCAGTCGGCAGATTCACCTTCCCAGTGGTACCTAATTGGATATCCACCTTACCATATTCTTGCTCATAATCATCGATATGATCTTCTTTTAACTGCGCATATCCTTTCATCAAAGCCTGCTGTAATGTGCTGCTGCTCTCCATTTCCCACTCCGAGTTACTACGGTTGTAATCGGTGCTGACGGCAAAATAAATTCGCGCCTCATTGGCTCCGGCAATTCTCAATTGACCGTCCCCTCTGTACAACGTACCACCGGAAATGCTTACCTTAATTTGTCCCTTTGCCCATACCCCGCAAGTCCCGTCACTATGCACATTCTCTGTGGCTTGTCCTCTGAATTCAATAGTGTCGTCATTCACGACTTGAGTCGTAAACGACTCTGAACCACCCTCCAGACCGATCGTAAAGGATACACCTCCCGGTTCATCGCTCCAAATTCTTGAGACCACCAGATCATCAGCATGGGAGGCAAAAATCTCACGATGCAGCGTTGTTCCTCTACTTTGAACCACTGTCTGAGCCACCGCACAGGTCAAATCCAGCTCTCGCTCGATAGCCGCTGCTGACCCGGAATCCGTGTCCTGTTCTGCAAAGTCAATGACAACCTCGCATAAACCAAGGTTCGTACCGAAATTGCGTTTCTTCGGCTGCAGATATTGTTTGGCTAGACGGTCACCTTCATTATAATCGCCAGCAAAGAAGTACTTCCGCATCTCTTCCAGCGCAGCTTTGCCTCCGAAAGGAGCAGGCTCTGACTCAGCTTGACCCGACCAGTAGGTAACCTCGGTCATGTTCCATACCTCACGATACGGAGCAGCTATCACTACTGCACCTATTCTTCCGTTGCCCAAAGGCAATCCTTGTGACCAATCCGATGCAGGGGTAGAATACCATAATCTAAAATCGCTCATTTTATTTTCTCCTGTCCATAGTAGAATCTGTCCAAGCGCGATAACCCTCTAAAAAATATTGTTAATTAATCCGCTATAAAATTTAAAACTATTCATAATTCCATCTCTTTCAAGACAAGTCATACTTTCTTAACCTATCCCATATGTTGCGGATTCATTGTATTTATCGTATCATTTGGATGAATCACTGTCTTTGTTGACCCGTTCGATTATTTGACAATTTGTACGGTAAGATAAGAAAGAAGAGGTCGCATGAATAAACTATCTGAAATGACACCGTATGTCGGCGCAATTATGCCTTATGTATACGACGGCAGCAGCAATGAGCATCTGAGAGTCGGTAATGCATACGCGTTCCACTTGTTTACTGATGGCCCCGGTGAGATGGAGATCGACGGAATACGTTATCCGATTGAACGGAGGACGCTTGTCTTTCTCCGTCCCGTTCAGCCCCATGCTTTTCATATCATGCCTTCTCATCCACTGTCGTCCTACAACATCTATTTTGATTTATGGGACAACCGCACTCCAGTATCTAATAACCTTTCATTTATCCACGCCCCTGAAGGCTTACATTTTGAAAAAAAAGCCACCGAAGCACCCTGTGCCGAGCTGAACGAGTTGCCTTGCGTATTTCCACTAGCTAAATATCCCCTGCTATACGATAGTCTTGTGATGATTGCCAAGTCTTACAATGACGCGCTGTTCTATCGTAATGAGACGGCCAATAGCTATCTGTACGGCTGGATCTTGAGCTGGTATAATGCCCTCCATCAGCATCAGCCAAGTGATTATCGTATTGTCCGCCTGCTGGAATATTTGAACACCCACCCCGAGCGTGGTAAGTCTATCGAAGATTGGGCACAGTTCTGCGGACTCAAGCGGACATATTTCCATGAGCTGTTTCTACGGGAGACCGGAATGACGCCACGCGTCTATCATCATAATCTAGTCATGAGACGGGCGGCGGGCATGCTTCTGGAGAGTGAGCTTAGTGTGACTGCGATTGCCGAGAAGCTGGGCTATCCTTCCATCCATCCCTTCTCCAGACATTTCAGTGCCTGCTACGGCATTAATCCAACACAATACCGCCTTCATCCGCAAAGCCGAATACGAATGTAAGACTCCAACAAAAAAGAATACGCGCTATCCGCGAGAAGCGGTTGCGCGTATTCTTTTTTCAATGTGTATAATCACTTGGCTTTTGCCGTTAATTTGAAGATTTTGGACTCTGCCGGTTCGAGCGTAACTACAAGCTCTCCCGCTGTTTCCCCTTGTGTGCCTTCCCATAGATCAAGCAGTTGGTAAGCTGCTTGACCCTTCAACCCAGCACGCTCCAAGGAGATAGATTTATGAGCAGAATTCGCAGCATCATAGTTGAAGACAGCAAGATAGAATACATCATCTTCTGCATCTTCAAGTACGAAAGTATCGGAAGCTTGCTTGCCAAGATCCCCTTCGACAGGGTGGAAAGTCTTCCCTAGGCGGGCTACATCCATAATCTCTTTATTGCCCAGCCACGCTTTGGCCCGGGCGGCTGCTTCTTCTTTTCGGAAATCATCGCCTAGCAGAAGTACCGTTCCAGCGATGACCGAAGCAGTCAGTCGGCTCCGTCCTTCATGCCAGCCAGTGGCATCTTGGTTGTGGCTCTTGTAGAGCACGGAATGATCCGGGTCATTGTAATGGTACAAGGTATGACTCATCCACCAGCCATGTGTCAACGAGTTCAGCAAATATTCTGTATCGTGTAGCGTGCCGAAGACATCACAGGATACCCGGCGGCTATGCGCAAATGCATAAGGGAACAATGGCGCGATGGATAGATTGATAAAGAACGGCCGACCGATCACCTCTGGTGAGAGCTTGTTCTGCAAGTAAGTCATCCCATAGTGATATGCCGCAATTCCCGTCGTAATCTCCGGATTGTAATGTTGCCCTTCCAGTGCACCATGTGCCAAGAAGTCTAGCTTGACATACTCGAAGCCTTCCGAGATAAATTTATTCGTGTACCAATCTATTCTTTGCAGGTTGCCTGGATGTGTCGGGTCAATGGCCAGCCCTCCATCAACATCCGGCAAAATTTCTCCTTCGCTGTCTCGCAGCAAGATATCACCATAAGTGTATTTGCCGTTTGTACCTTCCACGAGATCTCCAAACTGAGCCGGACTTCCCCAGAAAGCAAAAGGCGTCCAGTAAGTTCCCGGTCTATGACCGTTCTCCCGAACCAGGCCCAGTGCATTCTTCATTTCTTCTGGTGTGAAATTGTCCCAGAAAGCATCAAAGTTGATGTACAGTGTGTCCTCATTCTGGAATCCTAGCGGCTGCACTTCATTTTTCAGAAAATTACTGGTGGATGTATACAGATCGTAATCAAGCT
Source organism: Paenibacillus sp. Marseille-Q9583 (assembly GCF_976954365.1). Lineage (NCBI taxonomy): Bacteria > Bacillati > Bacillota > Bacilli > Caryophanales > Paenibacillaceae > Paenibacillus > Paenibacillus sp. Marseille-Q9583. The sequence goes on along the minus strand of NZ_CDRJTB010000012.1, from coordinate 35,776 downwards.
CAGCCATTGCCGCAGACCAGCTATTCCAGCCGATAGGAACGCCGCCATCCCATGACAGAGGAGCCTCTATCCAGGTATTAGCCTGACCGTACGCTTCAAGCCCTCTTCTATAATCGTCATAGAACCCTACGAAAACGAGCGGTGACTCTACTCTTGTTCCTTTCACATAACCATGTGGCTGGAAATCGCGGGTCATTTCACTTACAGCGCCGCCGTAAAGATCCAGCTCCTCGATCCCTCCGCTCCGTTCGCTTTTGATACGAATCCCTGTCTTCCACACCTTGTGCGTAATGGAACCCATAATAATTCCCTGCCGGCTTTCCGGCGCGAACAATGCAGTTACTTCATAGCTTTCCGTATCCATCGGCGGCTTCACTACTGTATATCTGACCCACTTGTCGTTGTCGTACGGCACACGCAGAATGCTTGGTTCTTCGGGTTGCCCTGACTCCCCGCCAAGTGACACCGATTTGGTCTGAAGGACTGCCATCCGGTTTGCCTTGATTTCTTCGTCGCTTGCGATTACGATTTGCATCAATACAAATGATGAAGATTCATAAATATAGAAATGCTGCTCCAGCTGTGGCAGCAGGGACGTTTCGTGCAAAATGACTACGTGAACACCTTTTCCAAAGCCCTCACGAACTACCACTTCCTGAGACTTCAGTGTGTGGCTCTGATAATGTTCCGTGTTATATTCCCGACCTTGCCAGCGGAATGCACTGCGAATCCCTCTTACATGAGAAGTGTTTCCGCGGGCAACGGATGCTTCACCCGTCCCGAGATCAATCTCTAGATTCACCTCACCATTGGTTACACGGATAAGAGATGCTGTGTCCATATTCACTTTTACCGTTGTAGCACTATCAGTTAGCATGATTTGCCTCCTTGTTACTGCGTTTTGGACCTTGAAGGCGGCAGGCTCTGTACCTGTGTCCCCCAAGTATGCCCTCATTATAAAGATCAGATAAAGCGTTTTCTATACAACGATCTTCCGATCCATACCGCGATCTAACACATCTAACACAAACCTAAATCCCCTAGTATTCATGCGGAAGACAAGAACAAGAGGCTGTACATAAAATACTGCTCATGCTCAACAATTTCGTATCCACACTCCGTTTTTACCTTCGGGCAGCTAGAAGAGATAGATTAGGGAAACCTCCCTAAAAAACAGAGTGAATTCCAAATTCACCACCAGATCGGATGAATTTCAAGGAGTTTTTCCCTAATTGTTGATCAGCATTATATTCGTACAAAAAAACAGCAGCAGGATCCTGTAATTTAGGTCTCTGCTGCTGTCCATATTCGTATGAAACTGACTATTATTGCTTACCAACTATAAGCTTGTAGGTCTGGCCTGCGGTCGTTGGAAAGCTCACAGTTCCATCTACGGAGCGGTCAAATTCCACCTCGTTGCCGCCATTACTAACCATGAGCGAAGCATCTGTGCGGATCACACATTCATTGCCTAGAAGGGAGGTAATCTGTGCTTCCACGAGATGGCCTCTATCCCACTGAATGCTAACTTCAAAGCCACCGCGGGCACGTAGTCCCGCCACACTTCCCTCCTGCCATTCATCTGGCAGTGCAGGCAGCAGATCGAGATGCCCGAGGTGAGATTGCAGTAGCATCTCAGCAATTCCGGCAGAAGCGGCGAAGTTACCATCAATTTGGAACGGTGGATGTGCGCCAAGCAGATTGGCATAAACCCCGCCGTGACTATACTGTTCGGACTCCCCGTCCTTCACCAGCCGCAGCATGTTTGAGAGCAGTCGTAGGGAGCGGTTGCCATCCCGGAAGCGGCTCCAGAGCGCAACTCTCCAGCCCAGACTCCAGCCCGTGCTCTCGTCCCCACGCCGTTCAAGCGAAGTTTTGGCGGCAGCGAACAGCTCAGGGGTCTCTTCTTCTGACAACTGCCGGCCCGGATAGTTACCGACCAAATGCGAGGTATGTCTGTGATACATATCTTCATCCTCAAAGTCTAAGGACCATTCCTGCAACTGTCCGTACTTACCAACCTGCAGTGGCAATAAACGTTCACGAGCACTTACCAATTCTGCACGCAAATCCTCATCCGTTCCAAGCGTTTCCGAAGCCTCGATACAATTCGTAAACAGCTCCCAGATGAGCGAAATATCCATAGTAGCACCTGCGCTGACTGCAGCCAAGCCCTCCGCTGTCTGGAATTTATGCTCTGGTGAAGTGGATGGGGAAGTCACAAGCCTTCCGTTACCATCGTCAATAAGCCAATCCAGTGCAAACAGAGCCGCCTCCTTCATCACAGGATAAGCGGAAGTCCGTAAATATTCCTCGTCCCCGCCAAAAGCATAATGCTCCCAGAGATGTTGTGTCAGCCAAACGCCACTCATCGTCCAGTAAGCCCAGCTTGGATCTCCGTCACCATAATCCCCCACCGGTGCTGTCTGTGCCCAAAGATCCGTATTATGATGAGCCACCCAGCCTCGGGCACCATAGTTGACTTGAGCAGTCTCCGCACCCATCTTCGCCAAATTTCCGATCATATCCAGCAGCGGCTCATGACATTCCGCCAGATTACAAATTTCAGCTGGCCAATAATTCATCTCTGTATTGATATTCAGTGTATAGTTGCTACTCCACGGCGGACGCGTAACCGCATTCCATATTCCCTGCAGATTAGTAGCCTGTGTTCCGGGGCGCGAGCTTGCGATCATCAAATAGCGCCCGTAATGAAACAGCAACTCGACAAGACCAGGGTCTTGTGCCGCGTATGTCGTAATCCGTTGCTCCGTGGACATCGACTCCGGGGCTAGCGTCTTACCTAATTGGAGCTTCACTCGGTCAAAAAGTGATCGGTAATCCTCGACATGCGCTTGAAGCAAGCTGTCGTAAGACTTTCCATTCACATCTGCCAAGTAAGAAGCTGCAATAGCAGAAGCATCTTTCCCCTCAGCTCCCGGGATTTTGTCAAAGCCATTAAAGCCTGTAGCCGCGCTAAAATAGAAGGTTGCAGCCGTTCCTCCCAACAGATGAATTCCACTACCGTCAACGGTAACTTCCCCATCCTCTGCCACTACGGAGAGTTGTCCTTCAAAGGCCATGCCCTTGCTCTTGCCAGGTTCTCCGTATTGGATCGGATGGTCACTCCAGAAATAACTTGGATCAACATGCTCCGGTGCAGTTCCCGAGAGTACAAAGTTATCACCCTGAGCGTGAAGGCTATGCCGAAGCGAACTATCTAGCGTAGCATGTAGATTCAGCGCTCCCGGTGCACTTGCAGTCAGACGCAGCACGAGCAACTGATCAGGATGTGAAGCGAACATCTCACGGGTATAAGTAACATTACCAATCTTGTATTCAATGCGGTGAACCGCATGTTCAATATCTAATGTCCGCCGATAGGATTGATAAACACCACCATGCTCAAAACGAAGTAGTAAATCTCCAAAAGGCAGATACGATTGGGTGTACGGACCTAGCATCTCTCTAGTCAGGGTGTCCGCTTCTGTATACCGGCCCTCCTGAATCAGCTTTCGAACTTTTGGCAGAGCTTCCTTCGCATCTGGATTGTTCCCATCCTTCGGGAATCCCGACCATAATGTATCCTCGTTTAGACTGACTTTCTCCTGTTCCACACCGCCGAAGATCATACCACCCAGACGGCCATTCCCAATCGGAAGTCCTTCGGTCCATACATTTGCTGGCTTGTCATATTGAAGTTTCATTGGTTCTCTCCCTCACGATCTGTCATGAATTAAATAATGTATTCCCCCAAGTCTGCCCTCATTATAAAGATCAGATAAAGCGTTTTCTATACATCGATCTACCGATCCATATCGCGATCTAACACAACCTACCCTAACTCATTGAATTAATTATCCTGAATATCGACCTCGCTACAGGCGGTTAAACGTATCGCATCCGCAACACTGGAAAGACAGTTCGTACTTTCCCCACCCATGACAATTTCGTTAGCACTGAAGACCAGTCCGCGGGTGCTCTTGGCACTAAGGACTAACGTTTCACCAGTCTCGAACCTGTTGTTCTTAATAACTATACCCTGATGAACAGGAGTGTTGTCATCAACCTCTGTGTTCTCTGGCGAAATGAAAATAACCGGATGCTCGATGCCCCCGCATTCAATAAAATAATTCTCAGCGATGGTTACATCCTCTACTTTGCCAGACTCATACCAAGACTCCGCATCCAGGGCAACCAGAATCGCACTCATTTGCATCCGATCAAAAACATTTCCCTTAATCTTTACTTTACGCCGGGTTGTCACAAGGATCCCGCGGGTCGGTACCCGAGCGAGGTGATTATTTACGACTTCAACCTCCGGTGTCCAGGTTACATTCTCGATCACATCATGGCTGCCAATCCCCTTAGAAATAGGCTGTGCTAAAGTCAGTATTAGCTCGCGTGGGTTGAGACGCGTAACCTCTATCACTTCATTAGCAGCATAGGTAGTCAGAGAGCCAGAACGAACAAATTCAATTTCGTCTCCCGGATGGAAGGCCGTAAAACCGTAAGTTTGCGGATGCATGAACCGAACCTTCACCTTATTCGCAGACAGCTGCTCCACGATCCGTAGATAGGTACCATGGATATTGACGACGTCATCATGAGAACCGGCAAAACGGCTGTCTGCAACAGTTATTTTACCTCGGCAGCTGGACATGTGGATGAAATCCGCAAAGCCAGTAACCGTTCGGCCTGTCTCCAGGCGCGGCGAAATATCCATGCGTTGAAAGGTGAGATTGTCGCTGAACTGCCCTACAACACCAAGTCCGTGTAAAAAATGCAGCCCCACATCGCTGAAGGTGATGTTAGAGCTTTCCACAATGAAGACACCTACCTGATCGCGAATACCATCACGGCTTTGCAGGACTTGCCGGGGGACAACCTCAGGCTGATGATCAAAATGCAAGCGGAGCTTCATCGGCTCCAGCTCTTCAACCGAATCAGCAAGCTCCGACCAGTTGTCCACCCGCCAAGTCGTATTGCGCAATGGATCGTAGGTCTGCATTGGTCCTTCCGAGAAGCTCCAGCCCTCACCGATCCAGACCAGCGTGCCATCCCTGATCTCATAACGCGAATCGGGGTGAACCTGGACATCGAAATAATGAGTACCACTTTCAGTAATCTCCATCTCTGTCACAGTCGGCCGAGCATAGTCGGTATGTAAATTACGAATCTCTACATTTTTGCATCCATCCAGCAAGAACATAGTCTGCTTGCCATGGAAGATAAATTGAGAGCCATTGCCCTCAAATGTTAAATTGTGCAGCCCCTTTAAGAGAATTCCTATAGTCTTGGTGACATCAGGATTCTCTTCTTCACTGGTAGTGTTGGAGATGTAGTAGGGTTTCCGGATCGCCGCTTCCGGATAGAAATGATAGCAGCCTTTTGGACAATCCAGCAGGACTGGCCCAGTTATTTCGGCGGCTGCCTCAATAGCTCTTGTCATGGCTGGCTGAGCATCCAAGCCGGAATCCGGCAGAACACCATAATCAGTCAGGCGGATTACGATAGGAGAAGAATCGACGCTGTGTTCTGTAAAAGAAATGATCAACACCAACTTCCTCAGCATTGTAAACGCTTAATAAGAGGCAGTATAATCCTCTAGGTTAGAATAATCAATTGTACATTAGCTGCAAAATGCGTAGACTAGTGCCTTTACTCTGTTCATCCTTTTCCCCTGTAATTCGCACAGTAACTTGCAACTCCTGACGTTGTTCCTGGATTCCGAACATAGCAGTAATAGGCCGATACGCGAGCGGACACCATTCGTCGAATAAGTTAACCGTATGAAAAGGACCGCCATTCACCGAATATTCGAATATCCCACTATCCGGACCGTAGAGCAGCAGCAGACCGACGCTCTGTCCGGTTACTGTGTAAGAAAAAGCTGCCTCTTTGCTGTTCGTGTATAAATGCTCCGTTCCAAATCGCCAGTTCATCAGCGGATCTTCAGGGGTAAGCTCACATAGCTCAAATCCATCTGCATGATCAGCGCCTCTGAAATCCAGTAAGTTGCCGTATTCATAATTCCGCTCCTCCAGAGGAGGAATACTTAACGCGTTTCCGATATTTGAATGTGTGTTGTCAGGAACAAGAGCTGCATCCAAATATTCCTGTAAAAAAGAAGCATACAGCGCATGTCCGTCATCATTGGGATGATATCCATCCGGAGCCAGCTTGGTCCACTCCATTTGTCCCGCCTGAGTCTTCGCATAAACTCTTGCTGCGAAATTAACAGATGGAAGATCGTAATGCTCAGCTACTTCTTCGTGGACGGCAATGTTAAAGGGATTGCTCCCTGACAGATTCTTCTCTGCTGCCGTATACAAGAAGCAAATGTCAGTGCCGGGCGACAACCGTCTGCACTGGCGCACAATTCCTTCCAGACCTCTAATGGATTCTTCCCGGTCGTTGCCGTCATTGACGCTAAATTCAACGAATAGAAGATCAATCTTGCCGTATTCAAGGACATGCGACTGTAATCGGTGAGCGCCCAGCGTGGAATTCGTTCCACCCACTCCCGCGTTGATGGAGCGGAATTCATGATTCACAAATCGCTCCTGCAGATACTTACCAGTCAGCGCTCTCCAGCTAAATGTGTCCGCGTCGGAAGCACCTGCCCCCTCTGTAATGGAACCACCCAAAAAGGCGACAGTCACCGGCTCCTTTCCCGCAAGTCTTACGCTTGTATTCGGTAGTCCCCGTCTTGGAACCACAAATTGATGATTGCAATGTTTCTCTTCTGTCATGACTGATCCTCCGTAAATAAAAATGTATATTTTTCCTTGAAATCAAGAAATCAGGTGCTGCGGTATATCTTACAGCACCTGATTCTGATTTCAATATTTTATTTTTTAGAAGTTTCGTAAGCCTTTTGCAAGATTTCGAGATAACGATCTAGCTTCAGGTCTTTCAGACCTTTTATATATGCATCCCAATCTTTATTAAGATCCTTGTTGCCCGTGATGAATTGAAGCTGATTTTGCTCAATGTAATTCTTAATGTTGGTTTGCAGTAAACTCGCTTCATCGATTTCGCTTGGATCAATCCAAATCGACCAGATCGGGAATAATTCTTTAGGCTCATGTCCTTCATACAACAGAGTCGCATCATACAATCTGCGTTCATAACCGCTGGAAGCGTAGATGTCAGTAGCTTGAACGAAGGTATCACGGTACTCTTTTGGCATATAGAAGTGACCCATGCCGCTCCAGCCCGCATTGCGCGGCGCTTCGCCCTCCGCCATAGGAATGGTCTTGATCACTGGTTTAACATCTTTGTCCAGTGCTACATCGCCTTCTTCTGGATCAGTCCAATCAATGCCCTTCATACCACTACCACTATTGGTCTGTCCTTCGGAAGTAAACATGTAGTCTACCATTTTAATTAAAGCGATCTGTACTTCCTCGCTAGCTTTGTTGGTGATGACAAATTTCGCTCCCGGGGATACACCACCTGCATCATGAGTCGCATAGGAGATACCTTCCGGTCCGCTAATCGGGGGTACAGGATTGTAGTGTGCCGAGCTTCTATTGCCCGGATCAATATTGACGAAAATCGCAGGGTGCATGCCCGCACCAGCGCCCAGAATTTCCGCATCGGCATTTTCACCGATTTTCTTAAAGGCTTCCGCATTCTGTGTGAATGCCCCTGGATCAATCAAACCTGCGTCAAACAGAGATTTGATATAAGTCAGGCCTTCCTTCCACTCCGGTGTGACAGCCGCCGATTGAACTTTTCCATCCATCATGTTCAGATAATTGCGATCATCATCGTATACAAATGCATTCATGAGGAAGGGTACAATACGTACACCAAACTCCTCAATGGAGCCACTCAACGGCACTTCATCTGCTTTTCCATTCCCGTTCGGATCTTGTGTTTTGAAAGCTTCCAGCACTTTTTTGAATTCTTCGGTTGTCTTCGGCATTTCCAGATTCAGCTTCTTCAGCCACTCGGTATTGAGCCACATTTTGCTCGGATAGGAGCAGTGAAAGCATTCTGTGTAAGCGACAAGCCCGTAGATATTACCATCAGGCGCTGTGTTAAGCGTTCTCAAATTATCGTTCTTTTCCATAGCCGCTTTAATATTCGGAGCATATTTATCAATTAGATCGTTCAGAGGAATCAGTACGCCCTGTTTGCCATACTTCAGAAGATCTGCCTGTGAGAACTGATCGATATAGTGAGTGAGCAGGTAAGCATCTGGGTAATCACCACTAGCAAGTGAGATTTGGCGCTTTTCCTTGGCTCCGTCTGAAGGGTTGATTTCCCATTTGAATTTAATATTAAATTTGTCTTCCACAAATTTCGAAAATTTATTGGTAGGAACATCGATCCCGGATTCCTGAACCGAGAACACACTGATTTCCACCGGTTTGCTTGCTGATTCCGAGTTACCTGACTCAGCAGGTGCGGAGGATGTGTTATCTGTATTTTTATTAGCACATCCGCTTAACACCACCGTAAGAATGAATACCAGCACCAATGACAAGGTCATCATACTTTTCTTCAAATCCGATCACTCCCTTTTATAATTTAGGCAGGTACGATATCTTTCTGTCATTTTACTGCGTGCCTCTCCCCCTCTCCAGATTCTGAAAGCTGTGAATTAACCTTTAACTGAACCGACCAGCATTCCTTGGACAAAATAACGCTGAACAAACGGATAGATAACAAGTACAGGCAGAGTAGCGATAACTATAAGTGCATATTTGAGTAGCTCAGCAAGCTGCTGCCGCTCCACCATTTTCATCGCATCCATTGTACCTGCACTGTTGTTCTGGATGATGATGCTTCGTAAGACCAGCTGAAGCGGAAACAAATTCGCGGATTTCAAATAAATCAAAGCGTCAAAGTATGCATTCCACTGTCCTACCGCATACATAAGGACTAACACCGCGATAATGGGCTTCGATAATGGAATGACAACGCTCCAGACAAACCGCATATCACTGCAACCATCGATTTCGCTGGCTTCCAGCAGCTCCTCCGGAATGGAGGATTGAAAGAATGACCGGGCAATAATGACCTGCCATACCCAAATCGCGTTTGGTATCAGCAGTGCCCAGCGGGTATCAATCAAATGGAGTTCCTTCACGACCATATAGGTCGGAATCAGCCCGCCGCTGAAAATCATCGTAAAGGTGATGATCATCATCAAAGTGTTGCGTCCGAAGAAACCTCTGCGTGATAAAGGGTACGCGATCATGATCGTAAGCACAACACTAATGAACGTCCCTGCGGCTGTATAAAAAATGGAGTTGCCGTAGCCTGTAATGATCTCGGGTGTATTTAACAGAACCTCGAAACCTTTGAAGGAAATATCTACAGGCCATAACCAGACTCGACCGGAGGTAACGGCTGCTGGACTGCTAATCGAGCTGCTGATGATAAAAATTAGCGGATAAATCACCGCGATGACCACGAGGCTGAGTAGGATATAAATAGTGGTCAGAAATAACTTATCGCCAGTTGATTCTTTAATTTTTTGTTGAACTGCTGCCATGTGGTTGCTCCTTTCCTACCAGATGCTGTTGTTTGTAATGCGTTTAGCCAAGCCATTCACCGTAAGCAACAAAATAAGGTTGATTACCGAGTTGAATAGACCAACCGCAGTTGCAAAGCTATAATTGGCGTTCAGCAAACCGACCCGGTAGACATAAGTGGCAATGATCTCGGAATTCGCCAGATTGAGCGGGTTCTGCAGAAGATAGACCTTCTCAAAGCCAATAGCCATGACATTCCCAACATTCAAAATCAGGATGATGACGATGGTAGGCACAATACCTGGCAGATCAATATAACGAATTTTTTGAAAGCGTGAAGCGCCATCGACTTTGGCTGCCTCATAAAGCGTAGGATCTATACCGGCAAGCGCTGCTAAATAGATAACGGCACTGTAGCCCGCAGTCTGCCAAATATCAGACCAGACATAAATCGAACGAAACATTCCCGGTTCTCCAAGGAAATTGATCGACTCCAAACCGAAGAAGTTGAGAGCGATGTTCGCAAATCCAAGACGAGGCGCCATAAATAGCATAATAATGGACACCATGACAACCGTCGAGATGAAATAAGGCGCAAATGAGACCAGCTGGACGAACTTTTTGAACCTTCCCCCGCGCAATTCATTAATCATGAGCGCAAGGATAATCGGAATTGGAAATCCCGCCAGCAGCAGGTAACCACTAAGCATGATGGTGTTCTTGAGCAGCGTCCAAAACTGTGGATTATCAAAAAATAATCGAAAATTATGAAATCCAACCCATGGACTTCCCCATATTCCTTTAATCACGTTGTAGTCCTTGAAGGCTAGAACCGCGTTCAGCATTGGATAATACTTAAAAATGAGGAAAAATAACAGAGGTGGAATCACGAGCAAATGTAGCTGCCAGTGCTTTTTCATACTTCTACGAGCATTTTGTAAAAATACAGAGCCCTTACGCTTCGGTAATGACTTGTGGTGTAATACTATTTCTTTCTCCAGAACAATCCCCCCTAAGCAACCGCCAGTAGTTTATGATAGCGCTTTCTACGAGTTGATCATAATTGACTTTTATCCCCAAAGAAAAGGTACACTTGGGCATTTCAGCGTACAAATAACCCTATTCAGGGAGAACAAAATAGCTGTAGAACGGCCATTTTTCCGGAATCAGGACCCTCTCTGGAGATTTTCAATCTGGACAATTCTACCGGCAGTTGAATAAAGCGCATGAGACAATTCAACCAACGCTTGATAGGATTGCGTTTGCAGAAATGCTATGCTGTTTTTGACAGTGCGCACTGTACATTTTGTTTTATTGGAGGTATACAATGCTCGACTTGCGTAAAATTGGAGCTTATATTTCGAAGCTTCGCAAAGACCAGGATTTGACCCAATTGGAACTTGCCGATCAACTGAATGTAAGTCATCAAGCGGTATCGAAATGGGAACGGGGCGACTCGCTACCGGATATCGGAACGCTTCCGAAGTTTGCGAGATTATTCGGCAAAACGGTAGACGACATTTTAAATGCAGGAGACAATACAGAAATTCGGGAGCACCCGCACCTAGGAACGATCGTTGAGGAGATCGCAGAGAACAGGCCGGAACAGGTTGCAGAGATGGTCAATACCGGAGAGGCTGAGCTGGAGGAGCTTGTAGAAGTAGCGCCGTTTGTAAAAGCAAGCGCTCTGCATAAGGTTACAGAACGATTAGACAGCAGCGTCCTTAAGTTAGACGTGATCATGAAGCTGGCTCCGTTCCTTGGAACAGGTACATTGGATGAACTGGTTCGTCAGGCAGAAGAGGGCGAAATTGTGTGGAATACTATTACTGGACTCGCTCCGTTCGTCAGCAGCGACACATTAAGTCGACTGGTAGATAAATCGATTGACGGTTCCTTAGAAGTGCACAATCTTGTTGGGATTGCCCCATTTCTTGAAAGAGAACATGTAGATCGGTTGGTACAACAAGCAGAAGAGGGCAGCTTGAGCTGGCATTCCGTTCAAGGGCTGGCACCCTTTATTAGCAGAGAAACATTAAGCCGATTGGTAGACCGGGTTGCAGACGGTACTATCGATGCGGACCAGATCATAAGCCTCGCACCTTTTCTGGACAAGGAAAATCTCGAGAAGTTGATTGGTGGAGTCGATGCTAAACATCTTAGCCCAGATCTGCTGGCAAGTCTTGCTCCTTTCGTCGATCAAGGGACATTGAGCAGAATGGTGACAAACTTATTAAATAAAGTAAAGTAGACACGTGTATATCGGAGTTCAGAGATTGGTGATGCATAGACCGTCGGCGATCCTCAAAGCTACCGGGAAACGTTAGTTGAACGACAACAGCGGCAGTCTAAGACTTTATTTATCAAGTCTTGGTCCGCCGCTGCTTCTTTTAATGGATCAGTCTAATAGTTAATTTTCACCAAACAACTGTTTATTCATCAATTGACTGTCTATAAGCGCTCGGTGAAACGCCGATTAACCGCTTGAAGGCCCGTCTGAAAGAATGTGAACTGTTATAGCCCACCCGCATGGCAATCTCATCAACCGTATACCGACTATCTTTGAGCAAAATCACAGCCTGATCCATTCTCACTTTTATCAGATGATCGGAGAAATTGACCCCGGTAACCTCTTTAAACAATTGAGAAATGTATTTTTCAGGCCGTTCCACCTGTTCAGCTACCCGGTACAGACTCAGCTCTGTATCCGAATAATTCTCTACGGTATATTCCTTGATCTGCTTAATAATCTGAATATGAACATCCTTCTTTTTATTTGCAATAAGTCCGCACAGTTCTTCCATAATGACAAAAAATTCGGTCTGAATCATTTCGAGTCGTTCCGATGAACCAATGTCTATGACCCTCCGCTTCACACTCTCGATGTCCGGGTATTCTGTAAAAGCCTTTTGATCCAGAAGCTTAAGAAACGTCCCTTTTATTTCACCAACAAGCTGTTGCTTCATTTCCATGGATAATTCACGCTGTTCCATGTTCTGGGCAACAATCGCACGGACAATCCGTTTAGCCTCTTCTAGCTCTCCAGCCCGAATGGTACTGATCAGACGTTGCTCTGTATCCAGTGGATAATAGTAGGTCGTATTCTCATTTTGGGCTTCGCTACTCCATACAATTCCTTTTTTATTCATGTAGACGGCATATTCCAGAGCTTGCTTGGCTTGATCGAAGGAAAGGCTAACCTCCGTTATTTCCGTGAAAAGATCACCGAAGCCCGCCTGAGTAGTAATACGGTACTCATTAAAAACGTACTGCGCCAAATTCTCCAGAATGTTAGTGATATTTTCTGCCTCATACGCTTTGTCGGTCTCTTCTTCCTTGGAGAAAAACAGAGTTACCACTTTGTCGGAGCCCATATCCGTCATTAGTACATCCACTCCGAGATCCGATAGGGACTGCTTCAGCAGCAAACGGGAAGCATTCAGCTCATTGAGAATTTCAACGCTGTCCATGCCGGCATAGCCGTTAATCTGAACAATTCCTACATACCCAGTGTTCTGTTTCAAGTTAATCCCCACCTGCTCAGCGGCAGTGAGAATCTCATCATACGTTTTGAATTCACCTGCTAATAACCGCTTCAGAAATGCATCCCTGACCAACGGAAGCTGACGATTAAGTTCGGTTTCCAGCAACTTGTTCTTGGTGATCATATTGGCAATATTTCCGCTTAAAAAGTCAAATTCATTCTTGGCGGAGGCCTCTTCCTTACCAAATTGCTCCTTCATGACGCTAAGCATATGGTTGATTGGAGCGCTGTTACGGTAAGCTAAAATTAGTCCAACTACCAAGCCGATGAGTAATGTTCCTCCCGTAATTTGTATGGACATTTGCTTGATCTTGTTAGCATTCTCCATCAAAATATGCCGGGGAATCCCTGTCTGGTATACCCAGCCGTTCGAATCAGAACGAGTCGTGATCACTAGATCGTCTTCATAGAACTGACTAACCTTGTTTTTATCAAAATCCGAATCAGCGGTCATATGGGCCATTTTCTGCTCATCACTTCCCTGCAGGACAATCGTATTTCCTTCAGCATCGCTGATATGAACCCAGCCTCCGTATCGCTCAGTTAGACCAGATAACAGACTTGAAATGATTTTCTCGTCTATGATCACTACCGCGACAGCTGGTGAGGAATCGTTGAAACTATCCAGAGGGAGTGACTGCATATAGGTAATAACGGAAGTTTGCATGCCCCTGCTAACATAGTCACTGAGTGGCTTGATTTCACTGCGGTGTGTTTTCTCAAGCACTTCTTTGGTCCAATCCTGTAGCGAAAGATCCTTATAGTTGAAATTAGAGTAGTAATGTTCCGGACGGTAAGAAGAACCTGGGGTTAGAATAAGATTATAATTGGCGAGGTAAATATAATAGTTTTGCAAAAAATCATTCGTCTGACCGAAAGTCAGGACATTCCGCATCGTTCTCCAAATGCCATACACGTTCGTCTCATTGTCTCTTTCATTCATCAGAACGTTTAGCTCCTGGTTGACTGCTAATTGCCTGGTAAACCCTTCTACTTCCGCCATGCGGCGCTCCAATATTTCCTGACTTTTCTGGAGCTGGGTGACTCCGTTCTCAATAGAGATAGACTCTGTCACAGAAATCGAAGTCAGATAGGACATATATCCGCCAATGCTGGGAATGACCAAAATGACTACATAGGAGATTAAGAATTTACGAAAGATATTGGAATATTTAAGCGTAGTAACCCCTCCCCTAATATCATTTCGATAGCGCTATCATTACCATAGATTAAAACATTTTACTTGATAGTCAAGTGTGCAAACCCAATTTTACAGGTGTTAAAACTTTCAGAACTGGATAAAAAGCAGCGATATACGCCGTTATCACTGCTTTTTATTCACCATCCGAAATTTTTTTATCTTTCCAGTGTGTTAACCCTTCTAAGTTGTTCCCATCGTATGGCGGGTAGAACGTGAAGGCACAAAACCGAATTCCTCCTTGAACCGATCCATAGCCTTGCTTAGCCCATAGGCATCCGCTGCCAAACAGGGATGATCATCTGGGATAGGCAGCTCAAGCGGAATAAAATCCTCAGTGAGTCCACCCACCACGGCAATGGAGCTCGCTGTGATGAACTTTTGGCAACCGTGGTCAAGCAGATATCGGTACAATCTTCTTGTTCCCAGCACATTAACAGCAAGGCTTTCCTCCTCAGTTGAGCCGCCAGTAACCGCGGCAAGATGAATCACCGCCTGAATATCATACGAGTCCAGCCTGCTCATCTCCCCTTCTTTTTCTCATCTCATATCATTCAGAAAAAAGGGGCCAAAGAAGGCCCCTCCGTTCATTCATCGCTCAACTTATTCTGTCCACTGTTCTCCGCCTTGTGTACTAGGCTTCGAGATATGGTCGGTCGAAGCCTCCTCAATATCACCGAATGCCCAGTGGGAGACTGGAACATCGTTCCACCCTGGCTGTGTGACACCCATAAGCGGGCCCCTGCCCAAAACTCTGTTGATAGCTGTAACGGCTTCCGCACGAGTAAGCTTGGAATTCGGGCGGAAAGTTCCGTCACTGTAGCCATTCATTATGCCTATATCTTGGGCTTTCTTTATCGCCGCCTGTGCCCAGTGACCGGTGATGTCAGAGAAGCCACGGCCCGATGTTGTAGAAGAATTCGGGCTCAGCATGGCTGTTAAACTAGCCATTTCTGCACGCGTCAATGGTTGATTAGGCTTAAAAGTACCATCAATATAACCGTTCATTAGTCCCATCTTAGCTACTTTGGCAATAGCATCTGCCCCCCAATAGCTGGAGGGAACATCACTGAATGTTACGCCTGATCCAGTGGCCTCTTTCTCAGCAACCTTCGCTAGGATGGTTGCCATCTCAGCACGGGTAATGGGAGCATCGGGTTTAAAGAAGCCTCCCGGATATCCGTTGATATACGCCGAATGTCGCATCGTCTCGGCATCATCCTTCCCATCAGTTCCAGATGCCGGAGTTGGCGTTGGCGTCGGAATCAGGGTAGGTGTGGATGAAGGCAGAGCTGGTATAGAAGGCCCCCCTGCATCAGTTGGTGTAGGTGTTGCTGTCGGCGTTGGTGTTGGAGATTCTGTAGGGTTCGTTGTTCCGCCATCACTGGTTGGGACTGTGAATTTCAATTGATCTGTCAGCATGAGATTACCTGATTTCTTCACAGCTTTAAGTGTGTGTAAGCCGCTTGCCAATCCAGAAATACTATAAATCTCCTGTTGTGTCAGTCGACTCTGACTATAAGCATTCACGGTCTGAATCCATTGTCCGTCCACATAAATATCTACTTCACCTTGATCTGGACCCGTAGGTGTAATCAAGCGGATTCCAGTGCCCTTGAAGGTATATTCAAAGGAATCGCCGTCCACTGTCGTTGAATGCACATCATTAAGATAATCGCCACCAATAGTAAAGCTGAGGTTCAGCTTTCCCAGTGGTTGTGCTGCGAGATAAGATTTGTTCAGTGTAACACGGTCACCAGCTACCGTATAATCGGTCCCAGGAACCAGATGATATGATCCATTCGTAATGCCTATAAAGCTTTCCGGCTGTTGTAGAAGTGTAATCTCAATGTCCTGCTGAGCAGAAGGCGATTTATCAAAGCTCGCTGCGATCGGATTAATCATATTCGGAATCTCTACCTTGAGCATGTCAAGCAGCATGAATCTGCCTGATTTTTTCACAGCCTTGAGTGTGTGCTGTCCATCTGTAAGCCCAGAGATACTGTAGAGAATCTGCTGTGACAATCGCCCGTTTCGATAAGCGCTTACCGTGCCCTTGAATTGATCGTCTACATAGATATCCATATCCCCTTGTGATTCGTCTACCTCAGTGAACAGTTGAATTCCTGTTCCTCTGAAGGTATATTCAAAAGAATCACCATTCTGCTCCGCATACTGCACATCGTCATTGTAGTCGCCCATTCCTCTTCCACTACTGCGGGACCAAGTACCGTTATATTTGATTCCCGGATCGTCATTATTAACCATCACATAACGGATGCCTGTAGAATCGCTAATGTGTACCGCTAGTGTCTGTGAATCACCGGCGTTAAAGATGATGTTAAGACTTGTTATGCCAGCAGATTGCTGTGCAAGATATTCCTTCTTAATGGTCAATTGGTCATCAGTCACCGTATAATCTTCTTCGCGGAGTGCCACTCCATTATTCTCAATACCACTCACCGTATTACCATGCAGATTAAGCGTGACTGTGACATCCTTCTGTTGTTCCGTTGCTTTATCAAAACCAGCGGAAGTTGGAGTGATAGAACTGTTCTGACCCCCAGCCGGACTTTCTGTTGTCACTCTCAGCACGTCGAGCAGCATATAATTTCCCGATCCCTTGCTCACCTTAAGCGTGTGAGGGCCGTTAGAAAGTCCTGATACACTATAAAGAGATTGTTGTACCTCTCTCGCTCCACTTGTATACGCATTTACAGTCTGTGCAACCCCATCGTCTAATGTAACAATCATTTCTCCTTGCGATTCATGCTTTTCCGTCAGCAGCTCAATGCCCGTTCCCGTAAAGGTGTACTCAAAAGAATCACCGTCCTTCTCGGTATAGTGCACATCGCCATTATAATCTCCATGTTCTCGGGCTGAGCTTACCTGCCATGTGCCGTTGTATTTAATGCCGCTGTCATTATCATTAATGTAAACCACATCCGTAACGGTGGTATTGCTTGCCGAAGCTGAATCCGCAGCAGGGTCAGCCCCAGAGTTAAGAGCATCCTCTTGAGGAGTGTTCGTAGCAGCAGCACTGGAATCCTTGATTGTAATGCTCAGATCCTGCTTCCCCTCTAACAGCTCCTTGCCTCCATTTCGCTTCCAATCTCCTCGGTAGCGCATCCCTGTATCATCGTTATTGACAGCTGATGCACCGCTTAGCGCGGTTACTTTAAGCATGCGAGAGGCATGGGGTTCAAGGATGCCACCGCTGAATTCCTTCTCAAAGGTTCCCAGCTCAGAATGGCTCCATAGGTCGCGCACTGAAGCCGGACCATCAAGGCCAAGATCACTCCATTTGACTTTAACCTCCGCACCCCGAGTACCCAGATTAAACAAAGCAACGCTGTAAGTCCCATCTCCATTATTGGCGTACCAGACCTGCTGCTGGGTATCCATCGATACCGGATGGCCAGGACGTCCGGCCTGATTTACGGCAATTACCTCATCATTGGTAAGCAGTTCTAGTCCATAACTATCCAGCCGTGTCATGTCATTCCCTGTATAGAGCGGTACGGAAGAAATGGACCAAAACGTCATCGCAGTCTTCCGCTCATCCTTGGTCAGACCATCCATGGAGCCGTTACCAACATTCAGGGAATCGAAGTCATTCCAGCCGCCAGGACCTGCGTCCCGCCACCAAAGTGCCGCTTTGGGGAATAATCGGGAAATACTCGGCCATGCTGTCAACCCACTGCCGTCATAAGATTCAACGTCCCAATCAATTCGCCAACCGTTAGCATATTTTTTCCAGAATTCTACGTAATTGTGGTCGAGCGCCCAGGATAGCTCAAACCAGATGTTATTTCTATCCAAAGCCTTGGACCATGCTTCTACATCGCCGCGTGCATCCCGGCTCAAGTTGTCAATCCCCGACCCAGGGGTTACGCTGTCGAATTTGACGAAATCGATCCCCCACTCACCAAGCATATCTGCAATGGAATCCACATACTTCTGGGCACAGGGATTCGTGAAATCAATTTTATAGGTGTAGGAATTCCAATAATCCATAATGGTAAGCGGCTTGGCCGTAATATCCTGAATACGACATTCGCCGCCTGTCCCATGCACCTCAAGATTTCGGTTATATGCATCGATAGATACCCCCGGGATCAGATAGACCCCAATCTTTTGTCCATTATTATGAACATAGTCAATGACCTCCTGAAATCCGTTTGGATAAAGGACTTCACTAGGAATAGGTCTCCCGTATTCATCCATATCGCCATTCCAGCCCGCATCAATATTAATGTATTCATATCCATGGGCTTGCAGCTTCTCATGCATCGCATCCGATTGCTTCTTAACGCTCTCCGCCGATGTCCAGTTTCCTGCCCCATCATACACTTGCATACTGTAACTGCTCCAGCCCATATACGGCTTTTGAGCCATACTCTTTTCCGCCGCTTGCGCAACATTGCCTTTCATTCCTGTAAAACCGAACTGTGCAGCTGCAATAATGAATACTAGCAGACTCATACCCAATCTTTTTCCCATTCGCTTCAAATCATCCTTCCCCCCTCATGAAATGTGGTCAAAATTACTTTGATAGCGCTTTCTTTTGGAAAGATCATAATTGAATATGGATTTCCAAGATAGGTACATTTCGGTATTTTACGTACAAATAACCCCAAAACAGAGGGGCAAATAAACAGCATAACAAACATAAATCCCTCGATTCTATGGAACTTAGTGAAAACACTGTACCTTAGTTATATTTGGACAATCACAAAACAAACTCTTGTTTCCTTGTTCCAGTGATGAAAATCACTTACTATATTGGTAAAATAAAGAATAATCTAGAGATACAAACGACATAGCAATAACCGATGGTGATATGCTGAAGAAAGGAAGATCGCATTGAAGTTGGATTTGGATGGATTAAATGCTGATTCCTTAACTAGTATGCTTAAGGCATCTTTTTCATTGGAAAATTGGGATGCTATGATTGAAGTTGCAGACAGGTTGATCACCCAGATTACACTCATATATGAGACAAGCAGTGACACAATGAAAGAACAAAACCTGAAGCGGAGTATTCCCTATTATTTTGGATTTAGCTTATGTTCAAAAGGAATCGCACTTCAAAAGCTCGGTAAGTATCCTGAGGCTAGAATGTGTATTCAAAAATATGCTGAATTGGGCTGGATCAAAGGACTAGATGATGAAGGAATTAATGAAGTCAAATACTACTGTAATATTGCAAAAGCCAATACCTACGTGCTCGACCTTTTGGAAGGCAAGACAGGAGTCCTAAAGGAGTATGTTGAATTTATTAGAAACAGTGCTGAGGAAGAGTTACTGCCAGGACTAATTACCATCTTGGAATCCTCGATAAAATATAACTATTCCGTAGATTGGATTCTGAGTGAATTCGAAATAAACGCTAACGATATAAGAGCACAAGGAACTCAAGAGAGTATAAGATATTTTGTGGATTACAAATTCTTGCTGGCGATGTACCACTACAAACAGGAGAATATGTGCGATGCGATAAACACAATTCTGGAAACCTTACTATTAAGTATTACGCTGAAAGATGATACAGGCTTTAAGAAAGCAGCGGCATTATTTGAGATCCTTAGAGTCTATGCTAATCAATCACAGCTCCAAGTGCATCACAACATAATGAAAACTATAATAGAGAGGGAGTTAACTAATGAAAAAGAAAATGTTCTTACTTACAGTCGTAGTCTTAATTAGTTCAAGCTTGATGATCGCCTCTGCTGGTGCTTCCGCTGTCGATTCCGGTTCTACAATTTACACCGTTAACAATCACGGAATGGGTCATTGATTGAAATTTTATAAGTGGATTATACAAAGGAGCGATCATCCGGCTATTGGATAATCGCTCCTTTGTATGTAAATACATAAGATAGCTTAGCTAAAGACAATAAAAAGTAATAGTTTCACATTATACATAATCCTATGTACTCTATCATTTATTTATATACAATAATAAGAGACAACTGATGCCTGTGCTACGAAGGTATTTACATACTAATCAACCATTAGAGGTGTATTTTAAAGATGAACAGACCTATTCGTTTTGGAATAATCGGAAGCGGCTGGCGGGCGGAAATGTATCTTAAGTTGGCTCACCTGCTTCCGCAGCAATTTCAGGTAACAGGTGTATTGATCCGCAACCCTGCCAAATACCAGCAACTGATCGACAAATGGAAACTGACCGTATACAGCTCGATAGAACACCTTGCGGCCGAGAGCGATTTTGTGGTCCTGGCGGTGTCCAAGACCGCTGCCGCCTCACTGCTGTTGGAGCTTGCAGCGCTGCAAGTACCTGTGTTGGCCGAAACACCCACCGCCTCTACGCCGGCTGAATATGAACTGCTTCGATCAAGCGCCATGGATTTCCCTCTGATTCAAATAGCCGAGCAATATCCGCTGTTGCCTCACCATCAGGCAAGAACCGCCTATATTCAAACCGGACATTTGGGCGAGGTAGGTCATGTTCAAGTCTCTGTTGCGCATGGTTATCATGGAATCAGCCTAATCCGTAAATGGCTCTCGATCACTGGCACAGCATGTGAAATCACAGCTCGCCGGCTAGAGGTTCCAATCATGGACTTCTCTTATAGGGGGAGGGAGGTCGAAGATGACCTGAAGACAGAGCAGCAGGATATCGCAATTATGGTGTTTCCCTCCGGCAAAAGCGCTGTGCTTGACTTCACTCGCTCCCAATATTTCTCGCCCCTCCGTACCAACCGGGTCCTCATCCGCGGATCACATGGGGAAATTCGCGATAATGAGATTATCCGTCGCTTGGGAACCGAAGAGACCGAGTATATGAACATTAGTCGGATTCAAGGCGGACAGGAAGGCAGTCTGGAAAGTCTCTCCTTGCATGAATTGCGTGCAGGACAGCTTAGTCTATTTCAGAACCCGTTTCACCCCTCTCCCCTTTCTGATGAAGAGATTGGGATAGGACAAGCCTTATTGAATATGTCCAGCTTCCTGCACACGGGAATATCAGCATACTCATTAGCGGATGCCTTAACAGACATCAGACTGTCATTCGCGGTCGATGAAGCCATCGCCCTTGGAAGTACTATAACTTTGCAAGATGAAATTTGGCCTGCAAAATAAAAACAGGGTACATGAGAAATCCCCTTGCTGATATACAAAATAAGCTGAACAGAGGGACTTGAGCGCTGAAGCAGCCATGATCGAAAACCTCGATTATCCAGTAATGGAAGAATCGGGGTTTTCCTATTTAATAATCCTTGCCAGTGAATAGCGATGTTCTCACTTTAACCAGTCAATAGATTCCCAATCTATTTTCTCTGCGCCGACTTCGTTCAGTTTTGCACTACAATCATCGTAGATTTCATCTGAATCAGTTGTTTGGCGAGAATCACTTCCGGAGTCCGTTAGTGGAATATCGTGCATCCCCTGATAAATGACCGTAGTCTCCATCCTTAGAGACCGGCATGTGTACAGTGTGCCCCACTCTTTAATTGGAAACTTAAAACAAAAAAACCTTGATCTCTCAAGGTTTTCACTGTGATGCCGAGCAATGGTTTCAACCATCGGCGACCATCGTCTGGTTTCTTCCCCTGCTCTTGGCCAGGTATAACGCCTGATCCGCCTTCTCCAGAAGCCCCTCCCGCTCCAATGCATGAACAGGATAATGGGCGATTCCCTGGGAGATCGTAATCTGTGTCGGGATTGGACCCCTGCTTTGTTCCAGTGCCCGCCGGACTCTTTCAGCTACGGTGAAAGCTTCCTCGGGTCTAGTGTGGGCCAGTAAGATGACGAACTCTTCGCCGCCGTAGCGGTGGCAAACATCGTCTGGGCGAAACGAGTTAACTATAACCTTGGCTACATGTTTCAGCACTTCGTCGCCGATGATATGGCCGTAGGTATCGTTCACGAGTTTAAATTTGTCTACATCCAGCACAATGAGCGAAAACGGTTGCCCTGAGGCAATCCACTGGCCCATCGTATACTCTAACGATCTCCGGTTCATTAAACCGGTCAGTGCATCCGTCGTAGCCTCTTGGGTCAGTTGATCCGTCTGCTTCTGAATATCCGTCGCGGCAAGCAACACAGCCTTGGTCAGCAGATCTGCCTCTCGGCTCCATTGTGGCTTCGCTTCCGGCAATACAATCTTCTCCTTGCCCATCCTGCTCACCAGATTCGCCAGGGAGACAAAAGGCCGGGCCAACTTGCACGCTACGAGAATGACGCCCATCAGGAGTATAATGAACGGAAACAACGAATACCCGAGAATTGTCCGAAGGTGACCCATCAGTTGATAATGGATGACACTAAGCGGAGAAACGACTACAATTCCCCATCCGTTGGCCGGAACGCTGGAGTATCCGGCAAGCATTTCAACGCTACGGGTGTTGCGCACTTGCTGTTCCCCGCTTTCCCCTTTCATAAGTTTCTGTACAACCTTGTTACTGCTGACATCCACCCCAATGAGCTGCTTATCCGGGTGGTACAACAGATGCCCGCTTGAATCCACAATATAATAATAAGAGCCAGAATTGTCCACGTTGTTGTCGCCAAAAATCATAGACAAAATATTGTTCTCTTGCAGATAAAACGTGCCGCTCAAAATACCGCGATATATGCCATTGTTGCTGAAAATCGGCTGACTCATAAACACAATTAGTCTCTTGGTGGTTGGGGTCATGTAGGGGGAGGATATGTAAGGTTTTTTGAACGCCAGAGCTTCCAAACTAGCCTTAGAAGTGATACGGTCGCCTACTGTCCCCACCCTAGCCGGTGCTACGTTGCGGACCAGCCCATCGGCATCGACCACGGTGATAGAATTGAAGTAATTGCTACTATTGCGCATCAGCTCCAAATAATCATCTACTTGCTTCGGCGTTGAGCCATCGTCATTGGAGAGTGTGGCAGCGCTGTATTCCAAACTGCTACGCATGGACTGAAATAAGGAGTCCATTGTCTTGGTCATTCGGTCAGCGTTGTAGTAATTCAAATGGAGCGTAGTCTCCATCAATGATTGTTTTTTGGACTCGTAAGAACCAATCAGAAGAATGCTTGAGGTTAGTAGAACCACCAGCGTAACCAAGCCCGTAAGCAGCGATGTGAGACTGAGCTTTTTACTTTGACGCGGCTCGGCCCTTCTCAGTGTAAGCAAACTATAACCCTCCTTGAATCTTGAAAACTAGCTTAAACAATGATACAACAAATTAAGATGTTATTCGACAATAATGAAAGAACTCCAATCTCTCACACCACTGTACGTTCAGTTCGATATACGGTACTTCATGAAATATTACATATTAAAAACTCCTCTCCAGAGCTTGTGAATTGACAAGCACTGAAAAAGAGTATTTCCAACCTGATTTCTGTGTGCTATGATGTGATCCCTAAGTACAAAGGACCTTTAGCTTTTAATAAAAACTTTCCTTCAAGAAAAACAAAAAAACCTTGATTTCTCAAGGTTTTCACTGTGATGCCGAGGACGGGGGTCGAACCCGTACGGTACTCACGTACCGCAGGATTTTAAGTCCTGTGCGTCTGCCTGTTCCGCCACCCCGGCATATTATGTGTTGAAGCTTCATACGATGTTTACGTATAACGCGACAAGAAATATAATATCATGAATATCGATAACGCGCAATCCCTTTTTCAAAAAAAGTTTTATCACATTAAAAATAACCCGCTCCAGCATATGCCGACACGGGTTATTTGGCATGTCAATTATCTGCGTTCGTCACTTCTGCTTCTCATTCCGACAAGGCCCAAGAGTCCAAACAATCCGAGCCAGCCCCAATTAGAGCCTCTTTTGGTAGTCCCAGTATTCGTAGTAGTACTGGTTGCCCGATATCTACCATCCGTTGTAGTGTTGGATAGTGGAGTTACCGTATTTCTGTTGTAATTATCCCGGGTGTAGTTCTCATTGTAGTTATTGGTGCTAGGTCTATAATTTTCCCCTGTGCGAATCTTATCTTTCATAATGCTCTCATGCTGATTCATCGTTCCCGTGGTGCCGTTCATTAGATTGCCTTCCGTATTCATCATCCGAGTGTTATTCACAGTACCATCCATACCAGTATTAGCGTTGGGGATACCGCCTAAAGCGGCTGACCCGATTGGATTAGCGTAGCTAGCTCCCATTATACTCATTGACAGTACAGTACCGCATGCAAGGCTTGTTATCAGCTTGTTCACAGTGTTATGCCTCCCTTTATGGTTAGTTATCACTGATAATTTCCCCTTGTGTGGCACTGTCTATACATGAATAGCTTTACTCTTTTACTACATTCACTGTCTTGCTTGCTGCGTCATACGTAACCTTTGCCCCAAGCGCCTCAGCCAGAGCACGCACGGGTACATACGTTACGCCGGTATCAAGAACACCATCCGTAAGTTTAGTGCCGTTTAAGGTTATCGTTACTTTAACGTCTTTGTTCACCTGACCATCCTCCCCAGTAATTCTTTTTAAAGCTTCATTGACCTGATCCGTCGTAGGACGTTTACCTGCCCGAAGTTGAGTCGTAGTTAAGCCGAAGGCCATTTGCAGATGTGAATAATCTTTAAAAGACGTCCAGTCTCCTCCCCACTCAAGCCCTAGCTGTTTCCCCACCTGTACAACCTCTTGCCAGTCCGCTATTTTATCTTTATCACCATCACGATTCATATCCCAGGAAATACTATTTCCATCCGGCAGCAAAAGCGCAAAATCAAACGCAAGGCCATAATTGTGATAGCTGGTTCCACCCTTGGCGTTGGTAACTATAGGTCCAGGCTTACTTCTCCCCTGCGCATACAAAGCATTTTGTTCAGCAATCGACCGTAACCCCTGAGTAATAACGATGGGCACTCCTCTGGCATAGCTTTGCTGAATCAAAGCCTTCGCCCCTGCTGCCAAAACAGGATGAAGCCCAACAAGCCTCGCCGCCGATTTGTCCCTCACTTGATCTAAAGTCAGCATAGAATCACCCCTTGGTATAATCAATGATCCCGCTTCCCCATTCGCTTGTACTAATACCCCTGCTTGCATCTGCAAAAAAAAGACCCCGGTATCCCCGAGATCTTCCCTGAAAAGCACCTATTCATAGCTTCTTCACCTTGGATCATTTCTACAAAAAAGGGCAAAATATTAGCGAAAGGTGGGAACACATATGGACATTCATAGCGATAGCTATAAAGTTGCTGCCCTGAGTGAGCAGGAAGAAGCACTCGAAATTATTCGAAATGCCGAAGCTTCCATTGCAAATCTGACCGGCAACCCAACGGTGACCCTAATTGCTTATGAAAAAAGTGAAGTCAGCGGTTCTCAGCATTAGACGATGTAAACCTCCACTAGATCATCTACATTGATCCACTTCCATTCCTCCGCCCACTGCAGCTTAAACTCACGCGAGTGGGTGTGAATGGAAGTCACAAAACCACTTAGTGTCGTATTCTCAAAAGGATCAAACAGCACAACAGTGACGCGCACATGACTCCGTAACGATAAGGCCAGTGTACATTCGATCTCCTCCAGCTTCTGCTCATCCAGAATAGGCTTAATCCGGCGCAGGGTCTCCCGTTCATCCCTAATAATTCTTACCTTATGCTCCGGCAGCATCATGCGACTGCTTTCCCACAGTCCGTTTTTCTCCAGCTTTTTGCCCATAGTAACCCCTCCCTAATTTCTATACTTATTCCGCAACACACGAACGTATGTTTGTATTATATCCACACCTTCGCTGAATAATCAATAATCAGGAAAAAGATACCATTTTCAAATCCTCCTCTTTTATCTAAAAGTTGTATAATAATGAATATCTAATTGAGAGGAGCTTTCTACTTGAAAAAAAACAATGCCCTGCTCATCCTAATTCCCGTATTATTCCTGTGTCTATACCCCCTCGTATATCGAAGCAGTACCCTCTCAGACCTCACAAAAGGAATCGTAGCTGGCTTATTTATAGGAATGGCAGTGTTACCTCTACTCAAGCTCAAAATCGCATCAAAAAGACGCTGACAGTTGAACTGTTCAGCGTCTAAATTTCGATCTATTCTTGAACTTTCTCTGATTCAGCGGTGGACTGACCATCAGCATCGATGAGTCCTGTTGCTTCTCTTGCTTCATTAAGCTTGGAAATGCCGTATAGCATCGCGACGTCAGCGTTCTGATTCAATTCCTCGAACTTCTCAGCAGTGACCTCTGCGGAATCAGCACCTTGAGAGGCCTGTTCTTTTAGAGAATAAGCACTTTGAAAAGCAATTTTGGACTCATCAAGCAGTTTACGAATGTCTTCGGGCAAGCTAGAGGAAATTTTCACTTTCTCAGCCTGATTGGATAGGTCTGTTGCGGTCTTTTGGAATTCGTTAATCTTCTTCTCCAACTGCCTGTCCGAAAGTTCTCCTGCTGAATAAGCAGCAATAGCTTCGTTGAACTCCACTAAAGATGATTTTCCTAATTCATCAAGCTTAGACATTTCATTGTAGAAGTTTTGCACGGTTTCCTGCACTTCTTCTTCCGAGGCAGGTGCCGATGAAGTTGAATTATTATTGCTGCAGGCGCTAAGGATGACAGTCAGCATTAGCGTTCCTATTAGTAACACTTTTTTCATTATTTATCCCTCCACTTAACAGAATAATGTCGGTTTGTGTAAAGCGCAAATGAAATTTATGTAAAATGACTATTATGTTATAATTATTTCAATTGTAATCAGGGAAGGAGAGTATTTATGCCTTATTGCACAACCTGCGGATCAGAATATAAGCAGGGCGCTAAATTTTGTGGAGAATGCGGATCTAGCATTGACGGCACTGCTCCAGTGACCGCCCGCCGTCCATCAGCAAATCCAAACGCTACTCAAGAAGTCGTGCTCTGGAAAGGCAAACCAGCCAGTATCTCTGATCGCCTCAAAGGAATCGTACGCCTAAACACGACTACGTACACCATTACAAGCCAGCGCATTATGGTAAAGACCGGACTTATCGGTAAAAATGTCGAAGAAATCGAATTACTGCGTGTACGCGATTTATCCGTAGCACAATCTATCATGGACCGGATGCTCGGCATCGGTACATTAACTGTATTTTCTGATGATGCCTCAGCGCCTCAGCTTCTTTTCCGAAAAATCCATGATGCCCAAACCGTCAAAGATGTTCTGCGCAAAGCTGTTCGTGACGAGAAGATCGCCAACAACATTAGCTACCGTGAACAAATCTAAGAACCTTTCACATTAAAAAAGCCCCGAAATCCGGGGCTTTTTCGCTAATATTCCGATGCTCGAATCAGTTCGATATCGTCTTATGGAAGATAAAACGCTCCTGCTGGAATAATCCCTTTGGGTTGGCTAGGACTTTCCCACTGCAATACAATTCGCGCGTCCCCCTCATTCTCATAGTACTCCACTTTTATTTCATGTAGCTTGCCAGCTATCAGATTCACACTGCCTTTTCGCTCCTGTCCACTCTGATTCACCCAGCTGTCAATGATCAGCCCTCCATCAATCCACACCCGTACCCCGTCATCAGAGGAGCAGTAAATGGTATAGGTTTCACTATAGGCTGCAGTCAGTTTTCCACTCCACCGCACAGAGAAAGCGTCGACACGAATGGCTGGATCAGGCGAACCCTGTTTCCACGAAAATTGGATGTTAGCATCGGTTCGCGTCAGCGCAGGTGCGCCGCTAAGAGTCATGTTATTGTAATATTGCCCCCATAGTCCACTCTGCAGCACACTGTCTCCCTTAGCGGCTACAATTGCCGCCTCAGCAGCATACTCTTCCCGCGTGAATACAAAGCTGTCATTCATAAAGGCTTTAATTACCGCATCGGTATTCTTCTCATAAAGAAGCTTGCCCCAGGTCATCTGATAAGACCATTTAGGCTGTGCTTTAAATAGTAGTGCAGGGGACGGTAGTTCTCCATTTTCTCCAATCGCGATCACTTTTCCACGACCCAGATCCCATAGACTATCATAGTGACTCCCCTTAAAATCCCCATCATAGATATCTAGTGCCAGCACATCTACTTTGTCACCGCTTGGGTAGTATTCGGCAGGGTCATCACTCCACTGATTTTTGGCGTTTGGGCTCCAGACCCACAATAAATTATGCAGCTTATGATAGCTGGTGAAACGGTCAAACATAAGGTTCCACAGTCCCACGTAATTGATCTTCTTCCCCCACCAGAACCATCCACCATTCATTTCATGATACGGCCGCCAGAGCACAGGAACACCTGCATCATTTAGTTTTTTTAAAGAAAGGGCTATCTTATCCAGATCAGCGATCAGTGCGTTGTACTGAGAGGTACCCGGGGTTATATATTTGTCAAAATCAGCGTTGCTTATGCTCGTAGATACGTTATCCCAAGCTGGCGCAGTCCCTGGTAACTGAGCGTGATAGCTAATCGTTACGATTCCACCGGCTTTATACCAGCGAATAGCGCTGCTAACGACCCAATCCCGCTGATTGTCTATTAGTGCCGCCGTCTGATTATTGATTGCCCCCAGCTCATAGCCGTGAAGGGCGGCGAATTGCCCACTAGTATTTTTCAGCTTCCCATTGAACTCATCCGCGCTCTCCAAATAATCATGTTGTCCACTAATCCATCCTTTTCCTTGCAGAAAATAAAGGGTATTCAACAATTTCTGAGCAGAAGGTACCGTTTCCGAATCCGCCGGAGCCATTTGCAATTTACGATACGCGATTTGCCACTGAACATCACTCACAAACCTCGATGCCGAATCAACCATATTTCGAAGATTGCGCTGTTCCATCCACTCTCACATCCTTTTAACTTTTTTAAGTTATAGTATGGGGACAATAGTGACATGAACTCAGCGAATGGACATGAAGTTGTAAATTAATTTAGGACAGTGTAAGGAACTGCTGAATAAATTCACGGCTCAATAAAAAAAGGAGCCCGGCGGCTCCTGACTATATCTCCAATTTACCTCGTATATCTCAGCGGTAGTAATTCAGAAATATCATATTTAGCTAACCGGCCGTCCTCGGATACAATAACTTTGCAATCCTTCCCGTAATCAGCAATTAACTCACGGCACATCCCACAGGGAGAAACTACTTTAATTTCTCTTTCCTCGCTGTCCGGATCAGAATGCCTTACCGCAACAATCGTATCAAATTCCTTGTAGCCTTCGGATATCGCTTTTCCAATCACCATCGCTTCTGCACAGACTGTAATTCGTCCCATGCTAGCTTCTACATGTACCGCTGTAAAGATTTCCCCCGTCTTAGTACGGAGCGCCGCCCCTACATGGTGTCTTCCCCATTCATAGCGTCTAGTAATAATATCTTCAGCAGAGGCAATAAGCGTCTGATCTTCAATCGTAATCAAATACTCCATATCCAATTCCGTCCTCCTCTTATTTTCCCTAAGTATATTAAATCGCACTGCATTATGATATAAGATATACTATTTTAAGTTCCAAAAAAGGAGGAGCAGATTTGAAAATACAGAAATTACTCACCAGTCTCATCATTGTTGTGTTACTTGCTTTGGGCGGTTACTGGTATGAACAGAACGGAGATCCGGCAGCCCCCTCATCCACATCTGATTCGGAAGTTGTTCAGCTGATCTTCCCATCAGATCGTTATCCTGAGACCGCTAAGCACATTCAGGACGCGATTGCTAAAGGGGAGTCCGCGACGTGCACGATTAACCGTGAGCAGGCTGAAGACAACCGCAAAGAATCCTTAAAAGGGATCCCCACCAAAAAAGGCTACGACCGCGATGAATGGCCCATGGCCATGTGTAATGAAGGCGGCAAAGGGGCCGACATTGAATACATAACCCCAAAAGATAACCGCGGGGCAGGAAGCTGGGTTGGCAATCAGTTAGAAGATTATGCGGATGGAACCCGCGTAGAATTTATGTTCAAATAATAACTCGGCTGATAAATGAGGACTATGCTTCAAAAGAATAGCCCCATCCGGCATACGCCGGATGGGGCTACAATGTGCATCAGCTAGCTTAGAATAAGCAAGCTTTAGTGATGATAACCAGCAAGATGAAGAGTACCAGAATAGCTCCTGTTGAAGTAAAAGGACTACACACCGGACCTACATTTGCTGGGCTTACTACAGGACCTACGTTACAACCACAATGTTCCATTCCCATAATTAATTCCTCCTAATGATTAATGACTACAGCACAAGATATGTAAAAAGGAGATAAGCCGTTTGGGCGAACTGGCAAACAAATGCTATTCACCTAATGAATTAGGTAGGCACAGTCGATAAACAGGATATACACAAAGGAGGTGCGATATGGATATAGCCGCGTTATCAATAGCAATGAGCCAAGCATCCTTAGCTCAAAATGTAGGAATACAAGTCATGAATATTGCCAAAAATCAGGCTGAAACCCAGAGTCAAACGATGGTCGAAATGCTGGGCAAAAGCGTTGCTCCCAATTTAGGAAAAACACTTGATATTAGTGTTTAATTGCTTTATGCTAAGGACACACAAGAACACTCGTTCTTATGTGTCCTTATATTTTTTACCCTACATAGCCCCTCGGGCTTTTCTTTTGTCTTATTATACGAACATACGATCTTATATTTGATTCTGAATGAGGTGAATGATGTGAATAACATGAAATCCTATTATCAAATGACTGCGCTGGAGAAGTGGACAGAAGATTTATACAAGCGTCTGAACCTTACTCAGCCTTCGCAAATTTCGATTGCTTATATTGCAGAACGGCTTAATATTTGGGTTCATTATTTGGATGTAAGAAGCAAGAGCATCGAAGCATCAGCGGGGATGTACACCATGTTTATTGACAACCGGCTTCCAGCCAGTCTGCAGCGGCTAGAGTTTCTCCATGAGCTCTGTCATCTGCTCCGCCATGGTACCGATCAAATATTGATGCCAGAACATTTTACGCGGGCACAGGAGGATGAATCTGAGCGATTTATTCTTTATGCAGCTATGCCCTACTCCATGATCTCCCGCATGACATTGCCTGAGCAACGGGAAGATGCTATCAGCCATCTTGCAGCAGAATTTCAAGTGCCAAGCGAGCTGGCTTTACAGCGGATTGATCAAATTCAAAGACGTGTTTTTCAGGGGCAATTATTGGCCGTGATGGGAAGAAACGAAGAACGATTAACACATATTCAATAATGACTGCGGAGATAATAAGGGTAGTCGCAATGAAGGACCATTAATTATGGTGGAATTTCTCGCAAGGGGGATCGATATGGAAGCCATTAAAGTAATTGAATTATTGATGACTCATCCAGATTATAACGTAGATGCAGTACACCCCGAAATTCCGGATTTTGTTGGGATCGAGTCGATTGAAGTGGATCATGAAACGGGGACCTTCTCCATTTTATTGCAAGAACCCAAAGACGACTGAAGATGATTTGTGTAAGTTCATAATAAAAAGGCAGCCAGTATAGTATACCCAGGCAATTCTTTACCTACGCGGGTTAACCTATCGGTAGTTAAATTGCTGCCTATAGTAAGCTCTCTATTATGCGGATACAAACTGAATCACACCAATAAGAGTTAGAATGAGGAATATGCCCACGAACCCCCAAATAATAAACCATAAGATTCTCAGACCTGGTAGCTTCGGATTAGTATGATTCTCTAATACCTTAATTCGCCGCTCCAGCTCCTGTATTTTTTCTTCTTGCTGCATCATTTCCTTCCTCCCTTCTAATGTGTAAATTACAAGATACAATAGATATGACATACCAGTCACAATATATTATCTTATAATATATACATTTTAGCTAAATGGAGGGAATGAATGAAGAAAAGAACAAAAATAATCCTTATTACCTTCGTTATTGTATATGGAGTCACTTCTTTAGCGCTTCAGGCCTTCCGAAATCATATGGACAATGAAGTGATTCATTATTTGGTAGCTACGAGAGATTATAAGAATGAAGATCTTTATAAAATCTATACCCAGATTGGTAAGGCCCCCGTCGTAAGTACAACGGTGATTTTTGCTGATGAACCTAACGCAAGATACTTTTATCGAAAAGAGAAGGATCGGATTTATCAATATAGCATGGCCCCTGTAAAAGGTACTGATCCAAACTATACATATAAACACATTGAGGAGACCCTCCCGTAAAGGGAAACTTCTATTATAAAGGTGCGATTGTCTCAGCAGTCATGATTATGGCTACTGTGACAATCGCGCCTTTTTTTTAGATCCTAACCCTTGATCTAGACGCTAACAAATTTTCTCAGGAACATAAAGTGACCAAATGCCGTCCTAAATGGTGTTATAGGTAAAGGGGGCATAGAATCATGCAACGATCCATGACCCGGCCGGGAAATCATGTGATAAAGAGTTACGAAATCTACGCAGATATGCTGTTCCGGATTGCTTTGGTCCATTTAGGCAGCCGCCAAGATGCCGAAGAAGCCACTCAGGATACCTTCATCAAACTGATAGAAAAAGCACCAAAGTTCAAAGACGCTGAACATCAAAAAGCATGGCTGATCCGGGTAATCACCAATCATTGTAAAACATTACTGGGCAGAGGCTGGCGCAAGCGTGAGGTTAAGCTGGAAACTGCTGAGCCGATTGCGGTAGATACCCCCGAGGATTTGGCTCTATTGCAGTTAGTTATGGCGATGCCTATGAAGTATAAAACCGTAATCCATCTTTATTATTACGAGGACTATCCCATCCAGGAAATCAGCAAGATTCTGCAGATTAGCCAGTCTGCCGTGAAAATGAGACTTCAGCGGGGACGGCAACTGTTAAAACTGGAGCTGGAAGGAGTGGAATCACAATGAAAGAAGATCAGTTTCGAACATTATACAAGAAAGCGGTGGAATCTATGAAACCAGGTGAAGAGATGAAAAAAGAATTAATCGACAAACTGGAGCAACAGCAGGAGCGGAAACGTCCACGCAAGACGGTTTATATCGCGGCAAGTATCGTCCTCGCCGCCGGGATCGGCTTAGCTTCACCTAATATATGGCAGCAGTTAAATGGCCAGAGTACTCAAGGGCAAATCGCTCAGGTAACTCCAGGTCCAAGCCAACCAGACAATTCTGGAACAAATGCATCCGAAAGCATTGTTATCCCCAAGCTGGAACTGCCGGATACCAAATCTGGCGTTATGGCAGATATGATCGCTCTAGTCGTATATAAAGATAACATTTATACACAGTCTGCGACTCGAATCAGCGCAGCCGATGCTGCCGCTCTGCGCGGTGACAAGCTGGGACGTACTACAGGTGGCATCGATGAATGGAGCGGTAAAGACAAATATATAGAGTTAGCTTCTAACATCGGCGAAACGGATATCTATTCCGTGAAGGGATATGATTCCGATTTCCTGATTATGTCCTATTCGGAAATCAACGGCGAGGTATTCGCCGAACTGTATGAGCATACAAACGGGATCACCGTAAACAGCGGCGCAGATCTATTTGGCAAGTTAAATCTGGAAGGTCGAATTACTTCCACACAATGGGAAAGCTTCGACAGTTGGAACAACGGACAGCAGCAGTACACACCGCTTGCTGACGACGAGGCGCTTAATGGCTTCTTGAAGGCACTCCAAGCAGCCGAACCGCTGGCAGCAGAGCCTCTTACCGCGCAAGGCATCTACGACAGCGAAGACCGCAAGGTTCTCTATCTCCAGCTGGAAGACAATGCCAGGGTAGAGCTGACGCTGTTTGGTCAAGGGCTAGTACGTTACGGTCAGGCACCTGTATTCTTCAAGGTCGAGTCCGGGGCATTCCAGCAGCTATGGGATAGCATGAAACCATAAGAATGATGCTCGGAAACCGAGAGTACAGCGACTAGAACAACGATTGGGACAACTTTTCGGGCACCATACCCATTAGAAAAGTCTAGCTGAATACAAAAAAGGCGCTGTCGCAAAACCATTTCATGGCTTTGCGACAGCGCCCTTTTACTGACTTTTTTACATGTTCAATACCGCTATGATAACGGGACTCAAAAAAAGAACGCCCACCATGGACGTTCCTGAGATTCTTATTCGTATACAACGTTTCAGCTAGTTACGCATTTACACTTTCTCTTTTACGATCCTGTCTTGTGTGTAATGTTTTCATCGCAAATCTTGCTATCGGCTGAGCAACCAACAGTTCAATCCAAAATGCTATACCAAAGTTTCTTGGCCAGATATGAAGGAAGTTTTTAAGTGGCTCTAAACTTATTTGCTTCGTCCCAACCCATGTGCCGATAATCGATAGTAAAATAGATAACACCGTAACATTCAATAAAGTATTCAACAGCATCCTAGCATTAAATCCATCGGTTTGTCCCATGAATTTTGGCATCACTTTCCCAACAATCGGCCCAGCAACTAATCTTACGGATAAAACTACGATCATCCACATAAACGGAATAACCTTTAGTGTATCTATATACACTTCCTTACTGAAGCCACGTTCCAACCCCACAATAATAGGGGCAATAGTGTTTACTGAAATGATTGAAATAATGAGTAAAAATAATATACCTTCTTTTCCGTTTCTGGGCAGTCTTGTGTCTCCATGCATGTTTGTCATCTCCGTGAATCATATTTCAGATGGCAGACGTATCATGAGACATATATTTTTGGCCCAATAAAAAGACCAATATCTCTACACACTGATTTAATAATTATAGCATTTTTTCAAATGAATGTCAGACCTCTATTTAAAATTTATTAAATTCCTCTGCTCTTTAGTGCATTCAAAAGATTTAAACTATCCCTGCGGTAAGCGCATGGCGATAAATCTTGCATCAGTAAATCCGTTAGCAAACTCGAAATTCGGACCTTCCTAATTCTCTTCCCTTTGAATCTATGTGCCTATAGACAGCAAAAAAACCTTACAAAGTAAGGGTTTTTGATAAGTGGGCCCTGAGGGACTCGAACCCCCGACCAATCGGTTATGAGCCGACCTAGCACTTGATCAATCAATTCCCATTCCTGCGCGTCAAGCACCGGCTTTCATCTTAATCCCCGCTCCCGCTCATCACTAATGATCGAATATTATGCTCCGGTAGCATCGTTCAACTGCAATCCCAAATACTTTCCAATTTCTTCGCCATGATGTCTGCCCTCCTAGTAATCTGTCTAGTAATCTATATGACCACCGTCTAAGCCCCATGAAACTGATGTTGGTCGATCCTCAGTTTGCTCCCATCCCTCAACGACAACCGCACTCTCTGGCGATTTCCCGAACTCCCACAGAATGTAGTTATTCTCTGTCAATTCCTGCAGCCCAGCACGAATCTTTTCTGATGTCCGCCCACTCTTTCTCTCCAATACCTCAAGAGTAGGCATGTACCCGTGATGCACCGAGCAATGCCGCATGATCATCAGCAGCTTGCGGGCCATGTCGCTAAGCATAACGCTGTTCCTTCGACAGGTTGCCAAGACAAAAACTGGCCGCTAAGAACACGCGCGGTACTCCAGTGGATAAGCATGTTGCTCGGATTTGATCTCCTCGAATCCCCATCACTTCAATTTTACGTTGAGATATCCTCCCTGATTTATCTTGATACACTATTTCAACGTTCCACTTTATACATCTTTTTTTAAAAATAAAATCACTTTCAATC